>NZ_LZKY01000125.1:0-1207 GCF_001673055.1 Mycobacterium sp. 1245801.1 | reverse complement strand
CGCGGCCAGCAGCCCGGTAGCTTTGAACCAATCGAGGTTGATCATGTTTGACCCCTTAACGCCTAGTAGTTGATATTGTGTCACGAAAGAAGGTTGCGCACCCAATCCAGTCCGCCCGAAATGTCATACGGGCTGTAATGCGGGTTCGGCTGATCAGCCAGGAACACGATGCCGCTGACGATCGCCTGAAACACGCTGATACCGAACGTGATCAACGCCGGGATGTTCGACGAGATGACGTTGGGTAGCTGGTGCACCAGCTCCGTGATCACCCCGTACGGGTTGGACAGGAAATCCCCTCGAGCTACCGCCTGGTAGATGGATGCCTTCAACTGGCTCGCTTGGTCGTCGCCGTTCTCAGCGAAGATGTCTCCCTCGCGGTAATCATCCATGAAGTTCGGCGGCAACGCCGGGCACCCGGGGGCGCCGTAACGCTTGTACGGGTCCAGTCCATGGGTGCCGGTCTTCTTGATCTGCCCGATGGCCCACGGCGCGATCGAATCCGTGCCGCGGCAAGGGTTGCCGTAAGCCAGGGTGCCGAGCCGGTCGGCCTCCCGCCACGCCAGCGGCTTCCCCGGCGCCAGGTACGCCTCGTAGAAATCGTATCCGACGATGCCGCCCTGACTGAACACGCCCAGAACCCACGGGGTGCCCGCCGGGAACGGCACACCGTTATCCATCCTGGCTTGCCCGACGAGGCGAGCGAGTTCCTGCACACCAGAGGCGTTGTCGAACGGGATGGCGCCGTTGTTGTACCCGATTGGCTGGTGGTGGCATAGCCCCTCGCGCTCCAACTGGGTGGCGGTGTCGGCGACCGGGCCGGCGAACATGTTCGACATGTGGCCCTCGACCGTGAAGAACACCGGGGTCTCGATGTACCTCGATTTCTTGGCGGTCTGGATGTTGAAGTGGCCGGTCTGATCCAGCCCCAGGCGGCGCTGCATTTCTTTCGTCGCGGCTATCGAGTCGGCGTCGAAAACACCGGTTACGGGTGGGGCGTAAAACTCGTATGCCCGCTGGAACCATTGCTGCCAGTTGAGGACGTCTTGGCCGGTGTCGCCCGGCATGAGAGGGAAATGCATCAGAGGACTCCAAATACCTTGTCGCGCAGCGTTCCTGGCTGCGACTGCCATGCCGGATCGCCCGGCCCGAGCTGGTTGGTGATGTACTCCAGCAACTTCCGGTCGGTGGCCGACGCCACCCAAGC
>NZ_LZKY01000124.1:0-731 GCF_001673055.1 Mycobacterium sp. 1245801.1 | reverse complement strand
CGACGGCGGCTACCGCGGATACACGGTGCACGAGATACCACCCAACGGCCAGGGAATCGTCGCGCTGATCGCCCTGGGCATCCTGGAACACTTCGACTTGGCCTCGCTGCCGGTCGATTCCGCGGACAGCGTGCACCTGCAGATCGAGGCGGTGAAGCTGGCGTTCGCCGACGCCCAGGCGTATGTCGCCGACATCGAGCACATGCCGCTGTCGCCCGAGCGCCTGTTGGACCAGGAGTACCTGAAGCAGCGCGCGGCACTGATCGACCGCCGACGGGCCAGGCCGGCATCCGCCGGCGCCCCGGCGGGTGGAACCGTCTACCTGACCGCCGCCGACGCCGCGGGGATGATGGTGTCGATGATCCAGTCGAACTACATGGGGTTCGGCTCGGGCGTGGTGGTGCCGGGCACCGGGATCTCGCTGCAAAATCGGGGCGCGAATTTCACTGCCGCCCAAGGGCATCCGAACGCAGTGGCCCCGAACAAGCGCCCCTACCACACCATCATCCCGGGGTTTGTGACCAAAGACGGCGAACCGGTGCTGAGCTTCGGGGTGATGGGCGGAATGATGCAGCCCCAGGGGCACGTGCAGGTGATGGTGCGCATCGCCGACCACGGGCAGAACCCCCAGGCGGCGTGCGACGGCCCGCGGTTCCGGTGGGTGGAGGGCATGCAGGTCAGCTGCGAAACGGGGTTCCCGGTCGCAACGCTCGACGAGTTGCGCCGCCGCG
>NZ_LZKY01000123.1:0-1138 GCF_001673055.1 Mycobacterium sp. 1245801.1 | reverse complement strand
GATGGGATCGTCTTCGTCGCGACGCGGTAGCGGTCGGTGGCCGACAACGTCAACCCGCCGAGCGGGTCGACGTCGAAACACACCGCCTTGATGCTCGAGTACCCGTCGCCGCGGTGCACCGCGAAACTGGTTTGCGCGATCGCCTCCGCGAACTGTCCGGCGTCCACGCTGCCCGCGTCGGCCGGCCGCGTCGGCAGGTCTGGGTACTCACTCCCCAGCATGGTGGGCAACGTGAACTCTGCGGCCCCGCACAGGATGCGTGCAGTACCACCCTCAGTCTTGAACTCCACCGGCTTGCGTGCCAGCGCCTTGCTGATCGCCTGCAGCAGGCGCCCGGACACCAAGGTGGTTCCCAGTGATGTCACATCCGCCCCAGCGCTTGTCACGGCGGCAACTTCGTAGTCGAACGCCTCCAGGATCACGTAACCGGAGCCGCTGGTGAGTCGGATCGCGCCGAGCAGCGGGTTCAACGGCTTCGCCGGCAACGCCCGCGCCACCCAGTTGATCGCATCCGCGAACTCGTCGCGAGTAATCGTGAACTGCAAATCGGACATAAGGATCGTCACTCCTGGTGTGTGGGCCGCCGTCAATCGGCCGTTGCGTACACCATAGACCGGATCGTTTGACGCAATAACGTCTAGCGTTTGATGAACCGCGCCGACGCCACGAAAGTGCCCACCAGATAGAACGGGTCCACCCGCCGGTGCAGCCGGTTCGCCAAGTGCAGCGCCGTGACCGCGATCGCGCCGGTCGTGAGGACCGGGTGGGCGACGACACCGCGGCGGGCGGCGTCGGTCAACTGCTCCCCTTGCGGGCAGAACATGTCCCAAGCTGCGACGTAAGCCCCGAGCGCCACCCAGGCGCGGCAGCCCGGACGCATGTCACAGCTCCCGCTGCAATTCCGCGGGGGGCTCCGGCATGGTGCCCGTGTTGTTGACGGTGGCCCAACGGATCACCTCGCGGAGGTGCGCGACCGCGATCCGGTACAGCGACTCCCAACGCGACGCCCGCTCCTCGGCGATCACCGCCCGGGTCTCCGCCGAGTCGATGCGCCGTTCAGCCGCGGTCGCGCACCTCCGCGAGGTGATCCGTTGGGCCACCGTCAACAACACGGGCACCATGCCGGAGCCCCCCGCGG
>NZ_LZKY01000122.1:0-10895 GCF_001673055.1 Mycobacterium sp. 1245801.1 | reverse complement strand
GCGATCGGCTTCGAGGTGTTCAAACAGGTGGCGTCGATCTATCTGAGGACCGTGCTGCGCAGCCCCGCCGGCGCCGCGTTCGGGCCGGTGCTGGGGTTGATGGTGTTCGCCTACATCACCGCCTATCTCGTCCTGTTCTGCACCGCCTGGGCGGCGCCGGCGGGGCTGCGCAGCACGGTCCTCAGATAGATCGACGCCACCTGTTTGAACACCTCGAAGCCGATCGCGGCGATCAGGCCGGCGCGCATCGAATCGGTCAGGCTGACCTTCTCGCGGGGCAGCCGGGCGATCATCCAGGTGAACAGCAGCCACGACACCAGCGTCGCGATCAAAAGCGAGATCAGCCAGAACAGCCAGTCGAACACTATAAACCGGGGTATGCCAAGCCATTTCAGCAAGGCGGCCATGGGCGCGGTGTGGCCGACGGTGGTCAGCGCGACGGTGACCACGATCACCGCGAACGTCCCCACCATCGCCAGCAGGTCGGAAAGCTTGTTGCGCACGAAGCCCGGTGACTCGATGTGGGTGTCCCACCACATCTCCGTCAACGCCTGGCGCAGGTGCGAAATCCAGCCCAGGCCCGCCCACACCGCGGTGGCCAAACCGATGACACCGACCGAGGTTCGGGCATCGATCGCCGAGTTCATCAATTCCTGCAGCTGATTACCCAGCGCGCCGTTCACCTGGGAACGGATGTGGTCGTCGATGGTGCTCAACAACTGGGGCCGACGGGCCAGCACGAACCCGAAGACCGCGAAACCGACCATGAGCAAAGGAAACAACGCGAAGATCGTGTAATAGGTGAGGCCGGCCGCGAAGAACCCGCCGTTGCGCTCGTCGAAACGCTGGTAGGCGCGGATGACATGGTCGATCCACCCGTAGCGGGTCCGCAGTCGATCGAAAATGCCCGGCTTGGCCGGCTCGCTCATCGCACGACTCCAATGAGAAGCGGATCTAGCTCCTTGGGGATCTAGCTCCCTGGTGGAAGAAACCCAAGCCGATCGTAAACCCGCCGGACCGTTTTCCCGGCCACATCGTTGGCCTTTTCCGCCCCGGCGGCCAACACCGCCTCCAATTCGGCCACATCGGCGGACAGTTCGTCGACGCGGGCCTTGATCGGCGCGACGAACTCGACGACCGCCTCCGCGGTGTCCTTCTTCAAATCGCCGTAACCCCTTCCGGCATAGCCGTCCACGAGCGTGTCGATCGCGACGCCGGTGACCGCGGACTGGATGCTCAACAGGTTGGACACGCCCGGCTTGGCCTCGGTGTCGAAGCGGATCTCGCGCTCGCTGTCGGTGACCGCGGAGCGAATCTTCTTGGCCGACACCGCCGGATCGTCGAGCAGGTTGATCAACCCGGCATCGGTGGCCGCGGACTTGCTCATCTTCGACGTCGGATCCTGCAGGTCGTAGATCTTTGCGGTGGCCTTGGGAATGAGCATGTCCGGCACCACGAACGTGTCCGGGAAGCGGCTGTTGACGCGCTCGGCGATGTCGCGCGCCAGCTCGAGGTGCTGGCGCTGGTCCTCGCCCACCGGCACCAGATCGGTGTCGTAGGCCAGCACGTCGGCCGCCTGCAACACCGGGTAGGTGAACAACCCGACCGTGGTGGAGTCGGCGCCCTGGCGCAGCGACTTGTCCTTGAACTGCGTCATCCGCGACGCCTGCCCGAAGCCGGTGAAGCACCCCAGCACCCAGGCCAACTGGGTGTGCGCCGGCACGTGGCTCTGCACGAACACGGTGCTGCGGGCCGGGTCGATGCCCAGCGCCAGGTATTGGGCGGCGGTGATCAGGGTGCGACGACGCAGCGCCTCGGGATCCTGGGCGACGGTGATGGCGTGCAGGTCGACCACGCAGAAGAACGCGTCCCAGTCATCCCCCCAGTCGTCCTGCAGCGCGACCCACTGCCTGACGGCGCCCAGCGCGTTACCCAGGTGAAGCGAGTCGGAGGTGGGCTGCACGCCGGAGAAAATCCGGCTGGATCCGGTAGCGGTGCTCATGATGCACCGATCTTTTCACGCGCGGCCGTCGCGGCCGCACGGACCGGCGCCCGTCACCCCGCGTGTTGCGGTACCGGCGGTACCGGCTTTACTGTCGGGTTATGCGCAAGCTCGTCTGCTCGGCTCCTTCCGCGTGAGCCCCGCTCACTCGGCGTCGCCTTCGGCCCGTTCGCCGATCCACCTCGGTCCCAGGGATGGTTCCGCAGAGCCGGTGCTGATGTTGCACGGGTTCCTGATGTCGCAGACGGTGTGGGAGCCGGTCGCGCCGCGGCTGGCCGACACCGGCCGCTTCGAGGTCTTCGCGCCGACGATGGCCGGGCACAACGGCGGGCCCTACGCGGGCACCTGGCTGCTGAGCTCGTCGGTGTTGGCCGACCACGTCGAGCGCCAGCTCGACCAGCTGGGCTGGGAGACCGCCCACCTGGTCGGCAACTCGCTGGGCGGCTGGGTCGCCTTCGAGCTGGAGCGGCGCGGGCGCGCGCGCAGCGTGACCGGCATCGGCGCCGCCGGCGGATGGACGCGGTGGAGCCCGGTGAAGTTCGAGGTGATCAGCAAGTTCATCGCGGGCATGCCCTTCCTGGCGCTGGCCCGGCTCTTCGGTGAGCGGGTGCTCCGGTTGCCGCTCAGCAGGCGGCTGGCGACCCTGCCGCTCACGGCACGGCCGGACGGCATCAGCTCCGAGCAGCTGTCCGTCGTCGTCGATGACGCCGCGCACTGCCCCGCGTACTTCCAGCTGCTCGTCAAGTCGCTGCTGGATCCGGGCCTGCTGCAGTTGGCCGACACCGCGGTGCCCGTCCAGCTGGTGCTGTGCGAGAAGGACCGCGTGGTGCCCGCGAGCAGGTTCTACCGGCACTTCACCGACTACCTGCCCGAGGGGACGAAGATGACCGAGCTCGACGGCGTCGGGCACGTGCCGATGTTCGAGGCGCCCGACCGGGTGACCGCGGTCATCGCCGACTTCGTCGACGAATGCGCCGCCGGGGCCGACCGGCGTGCGGACCGGCACCAGCCACCGGCTAGCTAGCCAGCCGTTTTTCCAGGTTCTCGGCGATCGAGTTGAGGAATTCCTCGCTGCGCTGCCACTCCTGATCGGGGCCGATCAGGATGGCCAGGTCCTTGGTCATCTTCCCGCTCTCGACCGTGGAGACCACCACATTCTCCAGGGTTTGCGCGAACTCGATCACCTCGGGGGTGTCGTCCAGCTTGCCGCGGTGCGCCAGTCCGCGCGTCCAGGCGAAGATCGAGGCGATCGGGTTGGTCGAGGTCGGCTTGCCGGCCTGGTACTGGCGGAAGTGCCGGGTGACGGTGCCGTGCGCGGCCTCGGCCTCGACCGTCTTGCCGTCCGCGGTCATCAGCACCGACGTCATCAGCCCCAGTGAGCCGTAACCCTGCGCCACGAGGTCCGACTGGACGTCCCCGTCGTAGTTCTTGCAGGCCCACACGTAGCCGCCCTCCCACTTCAGGCAGGCCGCGACCATGTCGTCGATCAACCGGTGCTCGTAGGTCAGTCCCTGCGCCTCGAACTCGTCCTTGAACTCCTCGTCGTAGACGCGCTGGAACTCGTCTTTGAACATGCCGTCGTAGGCCTTGAGGATGGTGTTCTTGGTGGACAGGTACACCGGCCACTTGGCGTTCAGCCCGTACTGCAACGAGGCGCGGGCGAAATCGCGGATGGAGTCCTTGAAGTTGTACATCCCCATCACCACGCCACCGTCGTCGGGGATGGACACCATCTCGTGCACCATCGGTTCGCTGCCGTCGGCGGGGGTGAAAGTGATTGCGACGGTTCCGGGTTTGTCGACCTTGAAGTTGGTCGACCGGTACTGGTCGCCGAAGGCGTGGCGGCCGATGACGATCGGCTTGGTCCAGCCCGGCACCAGCCGCGGCACGTTCGAGATCACGATGGGCTCACGGAAGATGGTGCCGCCCAAGATGTTCCGGATCGTCCCATTGGGCGAGAGCCACATCTTCTTCAGGTTGAACTCCTGGACGCGGGCCTCGTCGGGGGTGATGGTCGCGCACTTGACGCCCACGCCGTGTCTCTTGATGGCGTAGGCCGCGTCGATCGTCACCTGGTCGTCGGTGCGGTCGCGATGCTCGATGCCCAGGTCGTAGTAGTCCAGGTCGATGTCGAGGTGCGGCAGGATCAGCAGGTCCTTGATGAACTTCCAGATGACGCGGGTCATTTCGTCACCGTCGAGCTCTACGACGCGGCCCTTGACCTTGATCTTGGCTTCGCCTGCCATGTCGAGTCCGGCTTCCTGCTTGCGGCCCTAACCGGTTGAAGCCGCTAGCGCCTCGTTGAATGTCTTGCTGGGCCGCATGATTGCCGTCGTCTTCTCGCTGTCCGGGTAGTAGTAGCCGCCGATGTCGACCGTCTCGCCCTGCGCCTCGGCCAGTTCGGACACGATGGTCTCTTCGTTCTCGGCCAGCGAGTCGGCCAGCGGGGCGAAGTGCTGGCGCAACTCCTCGTCGTCGGACTTCGCCAGTTCGGCCGCCCAGTACAGCGCCAGGTAGAACTGGCTGCCGCGGTTGTCGAGCTCGCCGGTCTTGCGCGACGGGCTCTTGTTGTTCTCCAGCAGCTTGCCGATCGCGGCATCCAGCGTCTTGCCCAGTACCTTGGCGCGCTCGTTGTCGGTCTTGATGCCGATGTCTTCGAAACACGCTCCGAGAGCGAGGAATTCGCCCAGCGAATCCCACCGCAGGTGGTTCTCCTCCACCAGCTGGTGGACGTGCTTGGGTGCCGAACCGCCCGCCCCGGTCTCATACATGCCGCCGCCGGCCATCAACGGCACGATGGACAGCATCTTGGCGCTGGTGCCCAGCTCCAGGATCGGGAACAGGTCGGTGAGGTAGTCGCGCAGGATGTTTCCGGTCGCGGCGATGGTGTCCTGCCCCCGCATCGCGCGCTCGATCGTGTACCGCATGGCCCACACCTGCGGCATGATCTGGATCTCCAGGCCCTCGGTGTCGTGCTCCTTCAGGTACGCCTTGACCTTCTTGCGCAGCTCGACCTCGTGCGGTCGCTCGGTGTCGAGCCAGAACACCACCGTCATGCCGGAGTTACGCGCCCGGGTGACGGCCAGCTTGACCCAGTCGCGGATCGCCTCATCGGTGACAATGGGCATCCGCCAGATGTCGCCCTCCTCCACGTTCTGGGTCAGCAGCACTTCCCCGCTGTCGAGGTCGACGATGTTGGCGACGCCGTCCTCGGGGATCTCGAAAGTCTTGTCGTGCGAGCCGTACTCCTCGGCCTGCTGCGCCATCAGCCCGACGTTGGGAACCGTGCCCATCGTCGTCGGATCGAACTGCCCATGGGTTTTGCAGAAGTTGATGATCTCTTGGTAAATGCGGGAGAACGTGGATTCGGGGTTGACCGCCTTGGTGTCCTTCTGCCGCCCGTCGGCGCCCCACATCTTGCCGCCGGCGCGGATCATCGCCGGCATCGAGGCATCCACGATCACGTCGCTGGGCGAGTGAAAGTTGGTGATGCCCTTGGCCGAATCGACCATGGCCAGCTCGGGGCGGTGTTCGTGGCAGGCGTGCAGGTCGCGGATGATCTCCTCGTGCAGCGACGCGGGCAGCGATTCGATCTTGCTGTACAGATCGCTCAGGCCGTTGTTGACGTCGACGCCGAGCTCGTCGAAGAGCTCCTGGTGCTTGGCGAAGGCGTCCTTGTAGAAGACCTTCACCGCGTGACCGAAGACGATCGGGTGCGACACCTTCATCATCGTCGCCTTGACGTGCAGCGAGAACATCACGCCGGTTTCGTAGGCGTCCTGCATCTGCTCCTCGTAGAACTCGACGAGGGCCTTCTTGCTCATGAACATGGAGTCGATGACGTCGCCGTCGCGCAGCTCGACCTCGGGCTTGAGCTCCAGGGTCTGTCCGCCCTTGGTCTCCAGCACCATCTTCACGTTGCGGGCGCGGTCCAGCGTCATCGACTTCTCACCGTGGTAGAAGTCGCCGTGCCGCATGGTCGCGACGTGCGTGCGCGAGGCCGGCGACCAGTCCCCCATGCTGTGCGGGTGCTTGCGGGCGTACTCCTTGACCGCCTTGGGCGCACGCCGGTCCGAGTTGCCCTGCCGCAGTACCGGGTTTACCGCGCTGCCAAGGCATTTGGCGTAGCGGGCGCGAATCTGCTTGTCCTCGTCCGTCTTTGGGCTCTGCGGAAAGTCCGGAATCTTGTATCCCTTGCCCTGCAGCTCTTTGACAGCGGCGATCAGCTGCGGAACCGAGGCGCTGATGTTCGGCAGCTTGATGATGTTGGTGTCGGGCAGCTCGGTCAGCCGGCCCAGTTCGCCCAGGTTGTCCGGCACCCGCTGTTCTTCGGTCAGGTGCTCGGGGAACTCGGCCAGAATGCGGGCGGCCACCGAGATGTCGCTGGTCTTGATCTGGATGCCCGCCGGCTCGGCGAAGGCACGCACGATAGGCAGGAACGCATAAGTCGCCAGCAGCGGCGCTTCGTCGGTCAGTGTGTAGATGACGGTCGGCTGTTCGGCGCTCACGATCCCTCTCCCGGCGTCAATGATGGGTTGGAAATTTTGGGGGCTCAGCGTTCTGACTGCCACGTTATCAAGGGTGTTTGGACAGGTGTCGACCTGCACGCGCACCGCCGGGGTTAGCACTGAGTCGGCACAGTAAGATAATCTTCGTATTGGTCATGAGCGCCAGCATCAAGCCCCGGCTTGCTGGCCGGCAACCCTCCAACCGCGGTGGGGTGCCCCGGGTGATGACCAGGTTGAGTAGCCACACACACCGGCTATCCGGCAAGCGCGGGTCCGCCATGACGGGCCCCTGAGTAGACAGGGAAACGTGATGTGCATTCTCCCGACCCAATCACGCCCGCTCGTGCGTCGCTGCTAATCCGCGCCGCCGGTGGACGCCTCATCCTCGCGTCCCGGCCGCCCGATGCACATTCCCCTACCAGCAGAAAGCGATCCCGTGACCTCCGACAACGCCGATCACGACACCGATCCGACCGCGCACTGGTCGTTCGAGACCAAGCAGGTGCACGCCGGCCAGCAGCCGGACCCGGCCACCAACGCCCGAGCCCTGCCGATCTACCAGACCACGTCGTACACCTTCGACGACACCACGCACGCCGCCGCCCTGTTCGGGCTGGAAGTGCCGGGCAACATCTACACCCGGATCGGCAACCCGACCACCGACGTCGTCGAGCAGCGCATCGCCGCGCTCGAGGGCGGGGTTGCGGCGCTGTTCCTGAGCTCCGGGCAGGCCGCTGAGACTTTCGCCATATTGAACCTGGCGAGTGCCGGAGATCACATCGTGTCGAGCCCGCGCCTCTACGGCGGGACGTACAACCTGCTGCACTACTCGCTGGCCAAGCTCGGCATCGAGGTAACCTTCGTCGAGGATCCCGACGACCTGGATTCGTGGCAGGCCGCGGTCCGGCCGAACACCAAGGCGTTCTTCGCCGAGACGATCTCCAACCCGCAGATCGACATCCTCGACATCCCCGGTGTCGCCGGGGTCGCGCACGGCAACGGCGTCCCGCTGATCGTCGACAACACCATCGCCACGCCGTACCTGATTCAGCCGTTCTCCCACGGCGCCGACATCGTCGTGCACTCGGCCACCAAGTACCTCGGCGGCCACGGCTCGGCGATCGCCGGGGTCATCGTCGACGGCGGCACCTTCGACTGGACGCAGGGCCGCTTCCCGGGATTCACCACCCCCGACCCGAGCTACCACGGTGTGGTGTTCGCCGAGCTCGGTCCGCCGGCCTACGCGCTCAAGGCGCGCGTGCAGCTGCTGCGCGACCTGGGGTCGGCCGCGTCGCCGTTCAACGCGTTCCTGGTCGCCCAGGGCATCGAGACGCTGAGCCTGCGCATGGAGCGCCACGTCGCCAACGCGCAGCGGGTGGCCGAGTACCTGGCCGGCCACGACGGCGTGCTGTCGGTGAACTACGCGGGCCTGCCCAGCTCGCCGTGGCACGAGCGGGCAAAGAAGTTGGCGCCCAAGGGAACCGGCGCGGTGCTGGCGTTCGAGCTGGCCGGCGGCGTCGAGGCCGGCAAGGCGTTCGTGAACGCGCTGAAGCTGCACAGCCACGTCGCCAACATCGGCGACGTGCGCTCGCTGGTGATCCACCCGGCGTCCACCACGCATGCCCAGCTGAGCCCGCAGGAGCAGCTGAGCACCGGGGTCAGTCCCGGCCTGGTGCGGCTGGCCGTCGGCATCGAGGGCATCGACGACATCCTGGCCGACCTCGAGCTCGGCTTCGCCGCGGCAGCCAAATTCGGTGTGAGCGCGGGGGCGTCGGGCACCGACCCGCAAGCCGTGGCGGCGTTCTAAGGAGCCCGGCGATGGCGATCTCCGGCGTCCCCACCCAGACGCTGCCCGAAGAAGGCGAAATCGGCTTCGTCGACATCGGCTCGCTGACCACCGAGGGCGGCGCTGTCATCGACGACGTGCACATCGCCATCCAGCGCTGGGGTGACTTGTCGCCGACGCGCGACAACGTGGTGGTGGTGCTGCACGCGCTGACCGGCGACTCGCACATCACCGGGCCGGCCGGACCCGGGCATCCCACCGGCGGCTGGTGGGACGGGATGGTCGGGCCGGGCGCGCCCATCGACACCAACCGCTGGTGCGCGCTGGCCACCAACGTGCTGGGTGGTTGCCGCGGCTCCACCGGACCCAGCTCCCGGGCCCGGGACGGAAAGCCTTGGGGCTCACGGTTTCCCCGCATCACGGTCCGCGACCAGGTCGACGCCGATATCGCAGCGCTGGCCGCGTTGGGGATCGAACGGGTCGCCGCGGTGGTCGGCGGATCTTTGGGTGGTGCAAGGGCTTTGGAGTGGATCGTCGGTTATCCGGACCGGGTACGGGCCGGTCTGCTTTTGGCGGTGGGGGCGCGGGCCACCGCCGATCAGATCGGCACCCAGACCACCCAGATCGCGGCGATCAAGGCCGACCCGAACTGGCAGGGCGGTGACTACCACGACACCGGCTTCGCGCCCGACGCCGGGCTGGCGATCGCCCGTCGCTTCGCGCACCTGACCTATCGCGGTGAGGCCGAGCTGGACGCCCGGTTCGGCAACCACGGGCAGGACGGCGAGGATCCGAACAACGGCGGCCGCTACGCCATGCAGAGCTACCTGGAGTATCAGGGCGACAAGCTGGTGGAGCGCTTCGACGCGGGCAGCTACGTGGTGCTGACCGAGGTGCTGAACAGTCACGACGTCGGCCGAAACCGTGGCGGGGTTCGTAACGCGTTGTCTAGCTGCCCGGTTCCGGTGGTGGTCGGCGGCATCACCTCCGACCGGCTGTACCCGCTGCGCTTGCAGCAGGAGCTGGCCGAGCAGCTGCCCGGCTGCGCCGGCCTGCGGGTGGTGGACTCGCTGTTAGGGCACGACGGCTTCCTGGTCGAAACCGACGCCGTCGGCGAATTGATCCGTCAGACACTGGCATTGGCGGACGACGGGGAAGGCACGTCGCAATCGTGACGCGCTCGCGGCAAGACCGCTCCCTCTCGTTCGGCTCGGCGGCCGCGGCTTACGAGCGTGGGCGCCCCTCCTATCCCCCGGAAGCGATCGACTGGCTGCTGCCGGTCGGGGCGCGCCGAGTGCTCGACCTCGGTGCCGGCACGGGGAAGCTGACCACCCGACTGGTGGAGCGCGGCCTGGACGTGGTGGCCGTCGACCCGATCCCGGACATGCTCGAGGTGTTGCGCACCTCGCTACCGGAGACCCGGGCGCTGCTGGGCACCGCGGAAGAGATCCCGTTGGAGGACAACAGCGTTGACGTGGTGCTGGTGGCGCAGGCCTGGCACTGGGTGGATCCCGAGCGCGCGGTGCCCGAGGTGGCCCGGGTGTTGCGGCCCGGCGGGCGGCTGGGTCTGGTGTGGAACACCCGCGACGAACGCCTCGGCTGGGTGCGCGAACTGGGCCAGATCATCGGCAGCGACGGCGACGGCCGCACCCGGGTGACGCTGCCCGAGCCGTTCACCGATGTGGCGCATCATCAGGTGGAGTGGACGAGTTACCTTACGCCGCAAGCGCTGATCGATCTCGTCGCGTCCCGCAGCTATTGCATCACCTCGCCGACCGAGGTCCGCACCAGGACGCTCGATCAGGTGCGCGAATTGCTGGCCACCCATCCGGCGCTGGCGAATTCGACGGGCTTGGCGCTGCCCTACGTCACCGTGTGCACCCGCGCGACGCTGGCCGGGTGAGCATGGAGCAACGGCTGAGTGTGATCACCCTCGGCGTTGCCGATCTGGATCGCGCCTACCGATTCTATGAACGCCTCGGCTGGCGCGGTCAAGAAGTGCAGGAAACGGTCTTCTTTCAGGCCGGCGGTCTCGCGGTGAGCCTGTGGGCGCGCGACAAGCTTTCGGCCGATCTCGGCATCGCCGACCAAGGCGATGACGGCTTCGGTGGTATCGCTTTGGCACACAACGTGCGCTCGCGTTCCGAAGTGGACGAGATCCTCGCCGCGGCAGAAGATGCCGGAGCGACGATCACGCGTGCTGCTGGCGACACGTTCTATGGCGGGTATGCGGGCGCATTCCGCGATCTCGATGGTCACGCGTGGGAGGTCGCCTACAACCCGGGTTTCTCGCTAGCCGAAGACGGCGCGATCACAGTGCCAGATTTCTCAGAAGGCTGATCACTGGAGTTCAGGTCCCCAGCCGGGTTACCACCCGTCGTACTCATCCTCGTTTCGCAGCAGCTTTTCGGGGTGGTGGAAGGTGTTGGTGCGGGGTTGGCCGGTGTCGAGGTGTGGGGGTGGGATCCATTGGGTGTCGCCGTGGGTGTTTTTGCGGGTGGTCCAGCCGCCGGGTCTTAGTAGGCGGTGGTGGGGGCCGCAGGCGAAGGTGAGGTTGTTGACGTCGGTGGTGTGGCACTTGCTGTAGTCGGTGACGTGG
>NZ_LZKY01000121.1:0-15289 GCF_001673055.1 Mycobacterium sp. 1245801.1 | reverse complement strand
GTTGACGGGGTCGCGGTTTGTGGCGTGTCCGTTCGGGGGGCCGGGTGCGCGGATGTATCGCACCGGGGATTTGGTGTCCTGGACACCCGATGGGCAGTTGCGCTATGTGGGCCGCGCTGATGAGCAGGTCAAAATCCGCGGCTACCGCATCGAACTCGGCGAAATCCAAGCCGCCTTGAACCGAATCGAGAGCATCAAGCAGGCAGTCGTCATCGCCCGCGAAGACCAACCCGGAGACAAACGGCTCGTCGCATACCTCACCCTCGATCGCACCACCGCTCCTGACCATAACGCCGAAATTGTCGAAGAATGGCAACACATCTGGGACGACGTGTATGGAGATGAAGCCGAAGAGTCAGCATTCGGTGCCGATTTCCGGGGCTGGAACAGCAGCTACACCGGTGACCCGATTCCGCGCCGGGAGATGGTGGAGTGGCGCGCGGCCACGGTGGATCGGATCATGGAGACGCAACCGCGACGGGTTTTGGAAATCGGTGTGGGTTCGGGCTTGTTGCTGTCACAGATCGGCCCGCACTGCGACCATTACGTAGCCACCGACATGTCGAAGGTGGCCATCGACAAACTTGGTCGGTCACTGGACCAACTGCAGATCCCGTGGCGTGATCGAGTCCAGTTGCTGACTCAGCCGGCCCACGTCACCGAAGCGCTTCGCCCGGGTTATTTCGACACCATCATCCTCAACTCGGTCATCCAGTACTTCCCTAACCGGGAGTATCTGACCGGCCTGTTGGACAACGCGGTCGATCTACTGGCCCCCGGCGGAACACTTTTCATCGGGGACGTCCGTAACCACAGTCTGCACAGGGCGTTCCAGGCCGCTGTGGCACTCGCCCGCACCGCAGGCACCGACGCTGCCGAGATTCGCGAACGCGTACACCGGGCGATCCTCAGCGACGCCGAATTGCTCGTGGCGCCAGAGTTTTTCACCGCCTGGGCCGCTAGTCACCCGAAGGTGACGGGGGTCGACATCCGCGTCAAACGCGGGTTGGCCGACAACGAACTGACTCGGTATCGCTACGACGTCGTCGCCCATACCGCTCCCGTCCCGGTACGCTCATTGGCCGCTGTTCCCGCTTGGACGTGGAACCAATTCGATAGCCCGCAAGACCTGTGCAATCGGCTGACGTCCCGGCGTCCCGGTGCCGTCCGCGTCACCGAAATCCCTCGCACCGGTCTGGCCACCGACGTCCACATCGAACGAGCAATCACCGCGGGACTATCGCTGGACGAAGCCTTCGCCGAAGCCGCCGAAATCCGAAACACCGCCACGCCAGAACAGTTGCACCGGATCGGCCGAACCGCCGGATACCGCGTCGCCGTCACGTGGGGCGCCGAATCCGGAACCCTCGACGCTGTATTCATTTCAGCGAATGACCCAGCCTCCGCGGAACTCTCACCTCTGAGCGACCTGTACCTGCCCTCCGACGACACCCGGCATCGCGCCGCGCTCACCAATAATCCCCACACCAACTCCGCACTCAGCGCCCTGCGTGAGCGAGTGACCGAGCAGTTGCCTGATTACATGGTTCCCGCGCATTACGTTGTGCTCGACGTTTTCCCACTGACCATCTCGGGCAAGCTTGACCGGCGCGCTCTGCCGGTACCGGAGTATCGCGGCATCGACAGGTACCGCGCTCCCTCGGATGCGGTCGAGGAGGCCCTCGCCGGTATCTATGCCCAGGTACTCGGGCTGGAACGGGTCGGAGTCGACGACTCGTTCTTCGAGTTGGGCGGGGATTCGTTGTCGGCAATGCGCTTGGTCGCAGCGATTAACTCCAGCCTGAACGCCGACCTTTTGGTGCGCGCCGTGTTCGACGCACCGACGGTCACCGGTCTGCGTCAACACCTGATCGTTGGCTCGATGCCCGAGGGCGAGGCTCGAGGACCCAGCTTTGCGTCCGTGCACGGTGACACCCCCACCGAGGTGCACGCCAGCGATCTCACGCTAGACAAATTCATCGACGCCGCCACGCTGTCCGCCGCGCCGACGCTGCCCGGCCCGAGCGCCGAAGTCCGAACAGTCTTACTGACCGGGGCAACCGGCTTCCTCGGGCGCTACCTCGTCCTGGAATGGCTGAAAAAGCTCGAACCGCGAGGCGGCAAGCTGATCTGCTTGATAAGGGCCGACTCCGACGAGCATGCGCGGCAACGACTGGATCGCACCTTCGACAGCAAGGACAGGGAAATGCTGCGGCACTTCCGTGAACTAGCCGCCGACCGTCTGGAGGTCATCGCCGGGGACACGAGCAAATCCAGTCTGGGCATAGATGCGCTGGCTTGGCAGCGCCTGGCCGCCAGCGTGGATCTGATCGTCGATTGCGCAGCCTTGGTCAACCTCGTCCTGCCCTACCGTGAACTCTTCGGACCCAATGTCGTGGGCACCGCTACTCTGATCCGCTTTGCGCTCACTACGAAGCTCAAGCGCTACACATTCGTCTCGACATACGACGTCGGCCGTCAGATCGAGCCCTCGATGTTCACCGAGGATGCCGACATCCGGCTGATCAGCGCCCACCGCATCGTCGACGACAGCTACGCCAACGGCTACGGCAATAGCAAGTGGGCCGGTGAGGTCTTACTGCGCGAGGCCCACGACCTATGCGGGATGCCGACTGCGGTGTTCCGCAGCGGCATGATCCTGGCCGACACCACCTATGCGGCCCAGCTCAATCTGACGGACATGATCACCCGGATGGTGCTCAGTGTGGTCGCCACCGGCGTCGCACCGCGTTCTTTTTACCAGCTGGATGAGGCCGGAAACCGGCAACGTGCGCACTATGACGGACTGCCAGTCGATTTCGTGTCTGAGGCGATTGCCGCGCTGGGCGCACAAGGCGCTGAGGGGTTCGAGACCTATCACGTGATGAACCCGCACGATGATGGCGCCGGGCTTGACCAATTTGTGGACTGGCTGATCGAGGCCGGTTATCCGATCGAGCGCATCGACGACTTCGGCCAGTGGTTAGACCGATTCGAGGTCGGATTGCGTGCTTTGCCGGAGCGACAGCGCCAACACTCGGTGCTGTCCATGTTGCTGGCGCTGATGGGTGACACCAAGGACCGGCGGCCACCGGAACCGACAGTGGGCTCCTTTGCGCCGGTGGATCGATTCCGAGCTGCTGTGCGCAAAGCAAATCTTGGTCCAGACAACGACATTCCACGTATTTCCGCGTCGACGATCATCAAGTATGCCACCGACCTGCGTTTGCTCGGGCTACTCCAGCCCGGTGTGCGCGCCGAGCAAACGGACCTCCATCAATGATTCCCAACGCACAGGTGCTTGGGCCCGGCCGGACAACTCTTGCCGTTGACGGCCGGCAAGTGACGCCACCGAGATTCGCCGTGCTGCAACAAGAATGGTGCGCCGGGGGATTGGGGCACGCCAACCGCCGCAACCCGATCGCTACTCACGGTGTGGATCGGAATCCATGAGCGCGGCGGGCCCCTTCGGCGGCGTCGGGACGCCCCGGATTGTGATAGTCGGCGCAGGATTCGGAGGCATCGGCCTAGCGGTGCTGCTGAAAAAGGCCCGCATCGACACCTTCACGATCTATGAGCAGGCTGAGCAGCCCGGCGGCGCCTGGTGGTACAACCGGTACCCCGGCGCCGAGGTGGACACGGTCTCGTTCGTCTACTCGTATCCCTTCAAGCAACACCGGTGGAGCAGAACCCACGCCAAGCAACCCGAGCTTCTGCGGTACCTCAACGACACCATCGATGAGTTCGGCCTGCGTTCTCATCTGCACTGTGGCGTGGGGGTCAAGTCCGCGCGATGGAACGAAGCGGCGCATATCTACCATCTGACGCTCAGCACGGGGGAAGCGACATGGTGCCATGCCCTGGTCGGAGCGACGGGATTCCTGAACATTCCGAAATACCCGACGTGGCCCGGATTGGATTCATTTCAAGGCCCCAAGTTCCACTCGTCGCGCTGGGACTCTGAGCATGATCTCCGGGATCTGACAGTCGCGGTAGTGGGGACCGGATCGACGGGGACCCAGATCGTGCCAGAACTAGCGCCGATCGTAAAGCAGCTCTACGTGTTTCAACGCGAGCCAGGTTGGGTCGTACCGAAGGACGCGCGTGATTACACGCCCAGACAGCGAGCCGCGCTGGGCATCCCGTGGCGGTACCGCTGGGCGCGGGTGAAGTGGCTGGCGTTGGCCGAGGCGTTCTACCTTCGGGGTGCCCCTTTTCGGCAGGGAACGTTGTTTCATTCCGCTGGGCAAAAATCCGCCCTGAAGCACATTGAGAAGGAATTTCGGGACCGGCCCGATCTCAAGGAGGCGGTGACGCCCAGCTACCCGTTTTGGGGTAAGCGCTTGGTTTTCAACTCGACCTTCTATCCATCGCTCAAGCTCGATAACGTCGAGCTGGTATCGAATGCCGTCGCCTCGGTGACGCCGACCGGCGTCGTCGATGATGCGGGCGTCGAACGGCGCATCGACGCACTGGTGATGGCTACCGGTTTTCAAGCAACGAATTATCTCGGGACCATGGAGGTTCGGGGGAGCACCGGCCAGATGCTGCAAGAATTCTGGCAGGAAGAACCGAAAGCCTTCCTTGGCATCACGGTTCCAACGTTCCCCAATTTCTTCATGATGTACGGACCCGGGACCAATGGCGCGGTAGTCCTGTCGATGCTGATGCACCAGGCCGGGTACATCGTCCATGCGGTCAAGCGGATGCAGCGGCAACGCATCACGGCGATCGAAGTGAAGCACAGCTGGACGGATCGATATCACGCATGGCTTCAAAAACAGGTGAACCGCACGGTATGGGGGTCGGCGCACAACTATTATCGCGGAGCGACCGGGGCAATTGTGACCCAATGGCCCTTCGGCCCAGGCTTATACGGTTTGCTGGTGCGGTCGCTCGGCCGGGCGTCCGAGCGAACACGACGCCGACCGGCCGCCACCGGCGGTGGCGATGCCAGCGCGGCCCGGGGCATTCCGACGGCAGCCGCAGGTGAAGAGTGACATTCGGACACGGTCGTCAGACCTCCCAACTGCCCTGTGAGTCCAAGGAGAACGACCGATGAGGACCAAGTGGACCGTCGTCGATATTCCCGACCAATCCGGCCGCGTCGCCGTCATCACCGGGGCCAACACCGGGATCGGCTTCCACACCGCGGTCGCGCTGGCGGGCAAAGGCGCCGATGTGGTGCTCGCGGTGCGTCACCCCGACAAGGGCAAGGATGCTGCGGCCCGGATCACCGCCCAACATCCAAACGCCAGCGTCGCGATACAACATCTGGACCTCACGTCGTTGCGGGCGATCCGCAAGTCCGCCGAGCAGATCAAGTCGGTGCACCAACGTATCGACCTACTGATCAACAACGCCGGCGTCTGTTACACGGATAAGGCCCGCACCCAGGACGGGTACGAATTGCAATTAGGCACAAACCATCTCGGTCACTTCGCATTGACGGGGTTGCTCCTAGACCGACTGCTGCAGACCGACGGCTCACGGGTGGTGACCGTCAGCAGCGTCGGACATCGCACCCTGGCGAAAATCAACTTCGATGATCTGCAGTCGGAACGCGCCTACAACCGCGTCAAGGCCTACGGGCAGTCCAAACTGGCAAACCTGTTGTTCACCTACGAGCTACAGCGCCGGTTGGCCCGCAACGGCACTGCGACTGTCGCGCTGGCCGCGCACCCCGGCGGGTCGAAGACCGAATTGCTCCGCAACATGCCGGCATGGATTCGGCCGCCCGCTCAAATAGTTTGGAACGTGTGGGCGCAGAGCGCCGAGATGGGCGCGCTGCCCACACTGCGGGCCGCCACCGATTCAGCGGCGCAGGGCGGGCAGTACTACGGACCAGACCGCATCTTGGAGAATCACGGCCACCCCAAGGTCGTCAGATCAAGCAAGCAGTCGCACAACCAGGCGCTGCAGAGCCGACTCTGGGCGGTGTCAGAGGAGCTGACCGGGGTCACTTTCCCGGTCTGACACACGGCGAGCGCATCTAAGAGTCAGTCTGCCTCGCCGGGCCAGGATGGCGTCCATACTGTACCGATGAGCGTCACAGACCGCTTGGGTTTCGATACGTGCCGCAGATCCATTGCGAAGTATTCGTATTCCCTTTGGAACCACTACAACTCAACCCTCAGCCGGTACTGGTACCCCTTCGCCACGCGCTATTCCAGCACCGATGATCTGGTATTCCTCAGCTGGGGTTATGAGGAGGATCCGCCGATGGCCTTGCCGTTGGCGAATTCCGACGAGTCGGACCGATACTTCATTCAGCTATACCACCGCGTCGCCACCCAAGTGGATCTCACCGACAAGCGGGTATTGGAAGTCAGTTGCGGACACGGCGGCGGAGCCTCCTACCTGGTGCGCACCCTGGCTCCAGCTTCCTATACAGGGCTGGACTTGAACTCCGCCGGCATCGACTTCTGCCGCAGAAAGCACCAACAGCCCGGCCTGGACTTCGTCCAGGGCAACGCAGAGAGCCTGCCGTTCGCCGATCAATCGTTCGACGTGGTGATCAACGTCGAAGCCTCACACGGCTACGCCGACTTCGACCGCTTCCTCGCCGAAGTCGCTCGGGTGCTGAGCCCGGGAAGCCATTTCCTTTACGCCGACGTCCGCCGCCGCCTGGACATCGGCCATTGGGACCACGAATTGCGCAACGCCCCGATGCGGCTCGTTTCCGAAAGGAACATCAGTGAACAAGTTGCGCGTGGCGTAGAGAATAATCTGCCGGTCTTGAAAGAGCAGTCCCGCCTCCCGAATTTCTACGTCGACAGGTTATTCAGGAACATCTGCCAGAAACTCGAAGACGAGCAACTGATCTACCGAATGTACTGCTTCGCCACTGACTGATGCGATGTTGCAAAACCCATTATGAGCAACGGGTTTTCACACGCCCCGCGGCCCGCACGCTTACGGCGACTCGTCGCCGGCGCCCGGCGCGAAGTCACCAAACAGCGGCTCCCTGCCCGCGGTCAGCCAGCTCGGCGCGAGGTATTCGTCGCGTGACAGCACTAGCGTGGGCGCAGGGCCCGACATGTCGTCGACGTAGTGGTGGCCGGGGCGCCCGCTGGCACTCAGCACCCGTAACTTCTCGACGATTTCGGTCGCCTTCCCGGAGTCCAGCCGCCACAGGGCGCGACCGTCCCAGAGTTCTATGTGGGCCGCACCGGCCTCGATGACAAAGTCGTGGACGACATCGGCGCCCGCCAGGCGTGACGAGCCCTCCCCTAGCGCGTCGGCCAGCGTCGCGAGCAGGGTGTCAATACCGGTGCCGTCGGCCGCCAACAACACGACGTCCTCGCCCTTGAAATCGCGGACACGCTTGACGCGAATCATATTGGCGGGGCCGCGGGTTCAGAAGGCCATGTCATAGCAGACCCAGAGCAAGGGGCCGGCCAGGAGCAAAGCCAGCAGAGTCACGCCACCGATGAGCCGCCACGCGATGGTCGAGCGAAAAATGACCGCGGTAATCGCCGAAGCGGTCGACAGGACAATTAACACGGCCGCGATGACGACCTCGGTGCGCGCCGATTGCACCGCGGATTCGGACGACGGCGGAAAGAACCCGGCTTCCAATTTGAACGCCAAAGCGCGGTTGCTCGAGACCGTCAGCAGCAGCAGAAGGGCGAGTATCATCGTCGCCAACCCGATAAGCGACAGGCATGCCCCAAAGATATTGCGGTTCGCCGGATCTATCGGGCCGGTGTAGTGGGGCATCTCGTCCACATTCCGAATCGTAGGGCGTAATCCGCAGCGAAAGTAACGATGCGCGATCGGTGGAAGTTGGCCAACTGATCACCCAATAGATACCTGGTCATGTCACCGTGCTCAGGTGCGAGCGGAACCCTCGGCCAGCCACTCAGGCGTGGCCGGCCGGTTCCACAACTGGTGCGAGGCGGTTGTCGGCCGGCTGCCGTTCGGCCTGAAGGCGGTCGTCGCGCCGACGCTCGTGGGCTTCTGTGTGATCAACGGTTTCACCTTCGGCCTCGACCTGACCATCCTGACGGGCTTGCGCAGCGGGCTCGCCCTTCCGGTGCCCATCGCCGTGACCATCGCTTACGGATGCGCTTTCACACTCAGCTACGTCCTCAATCGCATATTCAACTTTCGGTCCCACGCCGCGGTCGGGCCTCAGGTGCTGACCTACGCCGTGGTGGTCGCCGTCAACTATCTGGCTTTCATCCTCGGGGTTACCACGGCGCTCGCGGCCATCGGCGTGCACTATCAGCTGTCGCGCCTGGCGGCGGGCGGCTGTGAAGCGGTGTACATGTACAGCGCGATGAGGTGGGTCGTCTTCCGGCGCTGAGCGGCCCCACCGATCCGGGGCTTGGTGGCCGAGGTGTAGCCCACCCGTGACCTCCGCGCGACGGCGACGAAGGACGCTCGACAGGTGACGGTAATCGCGGTGATCACCGCGCTCGCGACGGCAACCTGCCTCGGCTACTACGCGGGACGGGTGCCGGCCTCGCCGCCGCCGAGCTGGAGGAAGCGAACCAGCCGCATCGCCCTGAGCAGGCAGGCCATCGGCCTGCTCGGGATGATCGCCGTGCGCCGCATCCGGCAACGCGTGCGGGCCGAGCGCATCGTCTCCGACATCGCCGCCAGATACGGCATGAGAATAGTTGCGCCACCGCATCTTCGGCGCGGCAGCGTGGTGCGGTTGCGGTCCTGGTAGAGCCCACCAAGTAGTCTGCCGAATCGACTGTCGCCAAGAAGGACGGAACGGGCATGGCTGCACTACGAGACAAAGTGGCGTTGGTGACCGGGGCGTCGTCGGGCCTCGGCGCAGAAACCGCAAAGTTGTTCTCCCGGCAGGGCGCAACGGTTTTCGGCATCGGCCGCGATGCCCGGCGCCTGGCTGACGTCTTCGCCGATATCGAAAGCGGCGGGTTTGCGTCGGTGGACATCGGGTCGGTGCAGGCCTGCCGGGACGCGGTCGCGCAGTGCGTGCGTGATTTCGGTGGCCTCGACGTCCTGGTCAACGTCGCCGGGCGACACCAGATGCGCCGCACCGAGTCGATGACCGACGACGACTGGGAACAGGACCTTGCGGTCAACCTCAACGGACCGTTCTACCTGTGCAGGGCTGCCCTGCCCCACCTGCTGGAGCGCGGTGGAAACATCGTCAACGTCAGCTCCATCGCCGGTGTCGAAGGCCAGGCCTACTCGGCCGGCTACTGCGCCGCCAAGCATGGCCTGATCGGCCTCACCCGCGCGTTGGCCGTGGAATACACCGCGGACCGCTTGCGCGTCAACGCGGTATGTCCAGGCGGAATGCTCACGCCGCAGATCGAACAGTTCAGCGCGCCAGACGATCCCAACTACGACCTGATCATGCGCACGGCCTCACCGCGCGGCATGATGCAACCCCTCGACGTCGCCAACGTCATCGCATTCCTCGCCAGCGACGCCGCGGCCGCCATCCACGGCGCGGTCTATCGAGTCGACAACGGCAAAGGCGCCGGGTAACGGTTCGAGCACGTTTGGATCACCCCCCGACACGTCGTGCGGCACCGCGCTTGCCGTCGTTGACAATTCGAGGCATGAGGCAATCGCGGGAGCCCGACGATGGCGCGTGAGATCTCGCGGCAGCTGTTTTTGCGGGGCGCCGTCGGGGCGTTGGCCACCGGCGCGGTCCTCGGCGCACCCCGAGTGGCGGCCGACCCGAGACCCACAGGTTGGGAGGGGCTGTCCACGGCGCTCGGCGGGAAGGTGGTGCTTCCGGACAGCCCCCAATTCGCCGGAGCCAAGCAGGTTTTCAACACCAACTACAACGGGTCGACGCCGGCGGCGGTTGTCACCCCGACATCGGCGGCCGACGTTCAGAAGGCGATGGCCTTCGCGGCAGCCCACAACCTGAAGGTCGCCCCCCGCAGCGGCGGACACTCCTATACCGGCGCGTCGACCGCGAACGGAACCATGGTGCTCGACCTGCGCCAACTGCCCGGGGACGCCAACTACGACGCCGCGACGGGACAGGTCACGGTGACGCCGGCCACGAGTCTGTACACGATGCACCGGACGCTGGCCGCTGCCGGTCGGGGCATCCCCACCGGTACCTGCCCGTCAGTCGGTGCCGCCGGGCATGCGCTCGGTGGCGGCATGGGGGCCCAATCCCGGCATGCCGGCCTGCTCTGTGACCAGCTGACGTCGGCGTCGGTGGTGCTGCCCAGCGGTCAAGCGGTCACCGCGTCCGCCGCCAGCAATCCCGACCTGTTCTGGGCGCTGCGCGGCGGCGGTGGCGGCAACTTCGGCGTGACCACCTCCCTGACCTTCGCCACGTTTCCCACCAAAGACGTCGACGTCGTCAACCTCAACTTCCCGCCGCAGTCCTTCGCGCAGGTCCTCGTCGGTTGGCAGAACTGGTTGCGCACCGCCGACCAGAACAGTTGGGCGTTGGCGGACGCCACCGTCGACGCGATGGGTGTGCATTGCCGGATCCTGGCGACCTGCCCGGCCGGGTCGGGCAACAGCGCCGCGGCCGCGATCACCCAGGCGGTGGGGCTGCAGCCGTCGGGCACGGAGAACCACACATTCAACTACCTGGACCTGGTGAACTATCTGGCCGTCGGCAATCTCAACCCGTCACCGCTCGGCTATGTCGGTGGATCAGACGTCTTCACCACCGTCAACGCGGGCGTGGCGCAGGGGATCGCCGCGGCGGTCAATGCGTTTCCCCGCGGCGCCGGGCGCATGCTGGCCATCATGCACGCGCTGGACGGTGCCCTCGCCACGGTGGCGCCCGGAGCCACCGCTTTTCCGTGGCGGCGCCAGTCGGCGCTGGTGCAGTGGTATGTGGAAACGGGCGATCCCGCGGCCGCGACCAACTGGCTTACCACGGCACATCAAGCCGTGCAACAGTATTCGGTCGGCGGCTATGTCAACTACATCGAGGCCAACCAGTCGCCCTCGCGCTATTTCGGCCCGAACCTATCGCGGCTGAGCGCCGTGCGGCAGAAATACGATCCCGGCCGGATCATGTTTTCGGGGC
This sequence comes from Mycobacterium sp. 1245801.1, assembly GCF_001673055.1. Lineage (NCBI taxonomy): Bacteria > Bacillati > Actinomycetota > Actinomycetes > Mycobacteriales > Mycobacteriaceae > Mycobacterium > Mycobacterium sp. 1245801.1. Next base: position 4,293 of record NZ_LZKY01000121.1, on the reverse strand, counting down.
TCAACTACTAGGGCCGAACGCCGTCCCGGGCCCGTCGTCCATGGGCAGTCGACACTCGGTGGTTAGACCGGCTTGGCACGGGGTACTTCCAGTGTGTCTTCGGCGAGTGAAGGGTTTAGCGAATGGCAATCGAGCACGGTCGTGCGCGGTGCCCCCGCTGCATGGCGTGGGCGCAGTACCGGTTTCTGGAACGCGATGACCACAAGCTCGAGTATCAGGTCGATTGTGATGCTTGCGGAAACCTGTACTCCGAGGTGACCATCGCGTCGACCGTCACCACGTCGGCGGCATAAGCGGCCCGCTCCGCCCACTCAACGGCGCGTCGCTGCACGTCCAGCCCGCGGCCTGACCTGCCGCGTTACGAATCTCGGGCCTGGTGTAAAGTCTGGACAGCGAGCCAAGACGCCCCCACTCTGGAGCAGCGCCTAGCGCGCGCAACGCCGTGCGAAACGCGTTGAAAGGGGCGGCGTGAACGAAGTATTGGCGCGAGCCGGCATCTTCCAGGGGATCGCTCCCGATGCGGTCGAGGCGTTGGCTCGCCACCTGGAGCACGTGTCGTTTCCGCGCCGGCGCACCGTCTTCGTCGAGGGCGAGCTGGGCGATGACCTCTACGTCATCCTGTCGGGTGCGGTGAAGATCCGCCATCAGACCACAGACGGTCGCGAAACCGTCTTCGCGGTGCTGGGTCCCGGGGACGTGTTCGGTGAGCTGGCGCTCTTCGATCCCGGCCCGCGGACCTCCACGGTGATCACCCTGACCGAGGTGGAAGCGGTCAGGATGGACCGTCGCGCGTTGCGGACATGGATTGTCGAACGCCCCGAAATTGCCGAGCAGCTGCTGCGGGTGCTGGCGCGCCGGCTTCGGCATACCAACAACACGCTGTGCGACCTGATCTTCACCGATGTCCCCGCCCGGGTGGCCAAGCAAATCCTGGACCTGGCAATGCGTTTCGGCACCAGCAGCGGGGGATCGGTGCTCGTCGAGCACCACCTCACGCAGAAGGAACTCGCCCAACTCGTTGGCTCGTCGCGCGAAACCGTCAACAAAGCCCTGTCCGACTTCACCCAACGCGGATGGATCCGCCAGCAGGGCAAGGCCCTCATCATCGACCAACCCGCGAAACTGGCCCGCCGCGCCAGGGCTTAACGCCCCGCGTGCGCCAAGGGCACGGGCGCCGGCATCAGGACGATCGTCCACGCATCCGGGTCGAGAAAGGCTATCGCCCCATTGCGGGCCCACCACGGGTTGTCGAGCACGACCTGCTCGGCTCCCGCGCCGCGGCACCTGTTCGCGACCGCTTGCTGATCGTCAGCCGAGTTGAAGTAGAACACCAGCAGGTTCTCCCGCGTCGGCGCGGTTCCGTCGATACCGTCGCGATGGGCGACGAATTCGAGGTTGTATTGATCGTCGGGCAGCCCGAACATGACGACCGCCCATTCGCCGTCATCCGCGGAATGCAACTGGGGCAGCGACAATACATCCCGGTAGAACCGGACTATCCGCTGCAGCTGGGCCGTGGGTCGGGCCATCCGGACCTGCACTGCGGGCAACGCCGACGGCCACGAACCGACACTAGGCATCTCAGGCATGCGGGCCCCTCTCTGGAATGCATAGACGAGTCAAACCCTAAGTGATCGACCAGAATTCAAGCAGGGTCCGCAAGGTCGCGACGAGGGGGAGCGGCTGGTCCAGCATCGGGTGGTGGCCGGCCAGGGCCAATTCCACGAATGGGCCACGCAGCTGAAGCAGGGAACGGATGCGTTCGGCCATCGCGGGAGGCACCAGCCCGGCCTCACACCGCAAATAGCCTACCCGGCAACGCATCGCGGCCAGCATGGTCTCCAGCGACTCCTCGTCGGCCGGTGTCGGTTCGAGAAATTCACCGCCGTAGATCGCCGGGTCGAACTTCCAGATCCAGCCCTCGTCGGTTTTGCGCACCGACTCGGCCGCTATGTGCTGTCGGATGTAGGGCAGGAGCAACTCCTGTGCGGGCACCGCCGTAAAGCGGGCCAGGATCTCATCTTTCGTCCGGTATTGGTTGTGCTTGTGCCTGCGCAGCCGCCCTTCCTCCGGGGCGCGCTCCCACAACGGGGAGTCGATCACCAGCATGCTGTTGATTTGGGGGCTGTAGTGCATCGCCGCCGTGGACACGACCCAACCGCCCATGCTGTGGCCGATGATGGTTGGTCGTCCGGCGGGTCCCGCGGCCGCCGCGGCCGCCATCACTTCGCTCGCCCACGTTCGCAAGTCGTAGCTGCCACGGGCTTCGCTGTCACCGTGCCCGGAAAGATCCGGTGCGATCACCCGATGGGTTTGGAGAAAGAACGGCGCGATGTGATCCCACCAACCCGAGTGCGCTCCACCACCGTGGACGAGGACCACGGGCGGTTGATCGGCATCACCCCAGACGCGCAGATGTATGCGGCAACCGTCGACGTCCACGTCGACGTGGTCCGGCCTGTGATTCAGTGCTGCGGTGAACCAGGCTGGCGTGATCGGCATCTGGCGCGAACGGGCAAACAGTTTTCGACCTCCGAGGACTCAAACACCCTGTCGTGAAGCAGTTTCCGCTCGGTGCCGCCCACGGCGGTTCGCCCGGTTGGGAATTGTGGAGTTCACGAATGCGCCTCGGCGAGCCGCACCGTGACGGTTACGCGTCCTCTTTCATCCTGCTTGGCGACGGCATGTCCAGCGCGATCGGCCCCGTCGAGGCGCAAGGTCAGGGGTCCGCCGGTGTTCAGGAAGTTGCGCCACCACGTCTTCGCCTCGGGCATGCCGACGCCGATGACGATCTCGTTCCCGCTACGTCGATAGGACACCGGGATGCTGAAGGTGCGCCCGGAGCGTCTACCCGTGTAGGTCAGCATGGTGATGTTGCGGTTGAGCAGTCCGCCGAAGCGGCGGGAGTTGGCCAGCCCGGCTATCGGCGCATTGAAAAGGGGCGCGGCTCGCATCAGGAGGCGGCCAAGTTGTTCGGAACGCACGTGGAAAGTATCGCAGCAAACGTGATGCCGGCCGCAGGGACAAGCGGGTAGCATCCCCGCGCGGATGCGCTAACAGCTGCCATGCACGAGGGAGGGGGCGCTGATGACTGCTCCTGTCGACCCTTCGGTACCGCCCAGCGGCGGGGGCTGCCTCGAGTGCGACGCGACCGGCGGTTGGTGGGTGCACCTGCGTCGTTGTGCGGCTTGCGGGCACATCGGCTGCTGCGACGACTCGTTCTCTCGCCATGCGACCAAGCACTGGCAGCAGACCGGGCATCCGATCATCCGGTCATTCGAGCCGGGCGAGGATTGGTTCTGGAACTACGAGGCCAACGACTACTACGAGGGTCCCGAGCTCGCGCCGCCCGAGTGCCGCCCCGAGGATCAGTCGGTTCCCGGGCCGCGCGGGCGGGTTCCACACAACTGGTTCGAGCTGCTGCGCCATCGAGACGGCTAACGCTTCGCGTGGCGGGTGTGCGGGGCCCGGTTTAGACTCTTAATCCCGCTACCACGCGAAAGGCGTTCTGTCATGCCAGAGGTCGATCTCGGCTCGCCGTTGGTATTCGCCGACCCCCTCGCGTGTGTGGCCGCCGATGCGCTTCGCTGTGGTATGCGGTTCGAGCACGGTGGTGGCCCGCAGATCCAATGGTGATTCAGGATCGGGAGAGCGCCGAGGCTGAGCAGCCGTCGGCATGGGCACCGCTCCGCAACCGCGTGTACCGCAGCCTGTTCATCGCGCAGCTGGCGTCCAACGTCGGGACATGGATGCAAAGCGTTGCGGCCCAATGGTTCTTGGTGGAAAAGCACAGCAGCGACGTCATCGTGGCGCTGGTGCAGACCGCGAGCCTCGGACCGACGCTGCTGCTAGGTCTTTGCGCCGGCGTACTCGCCGACCTGTTCGACCGGCGGCGGTTGCTCTTTGTCCTGCAGTCCTACGCGGTGCTGGTCGCCTTGGCGCTGGCAGTGCTGACCTACCTCGGGCGGATGACCCCGACGTCGCTGCTGGCGTTCACCGTGGCCATCGGTTGCGCGTCCGCACTGGCCGGGCCGGCCTGGCAGGCGATCCAGCCCGAGGTCGTCCCTCGCGCGCAGATACCGGCCGCTTCGACCCTGGGCAGCGTCGCGGGCAACGCCGCACGAGCGATCGGACCGGCGATCGGGGGTGTCGTGGTGGCCGTGTCCGGACCCGCGGCGGCCTTTGCCATCAACGCGGTGTCGTTCGCCGGAATCATCGTTGCCCTCGCCGCCTGGAAGCGGCCCAAGCAATTCGCCCCGTTGGAGCGGGAACATTTCGGCCACGCCATCCTCA
>NZ_LZKY01000120.1:0-3122 GCF_001673055.1 Mycobacterium sp. 1245801.1 | reverse complement strand
CATGGTGGCCGAGACGCGTTGGGCGGCAACGGTTATTCGGTGATACTCGACGCGGCGCTGCTGTTCGGCGACGACCCGTACCGGTATCCGAAACACCTGCCCAAGGTCAACGCCACCGGCGGGCCGGGCGGAAAGCCGAGCTGCGGCTCGCTGCCCGACCCCAGTGCCAACTTCCCGGTGCGGGCGCTGGTCACCGATACCGGTTGGGGGGCGGCGCCGAACGAGATCCGCACCAACGTGGCCGCGGGTAATCCCCGGTGGGCCAACTGGTTCCCGACCACCAAGAACCCTCCGGAAGGGCCTCGCTACTTCTGGCGCGGGGGGCAGCCGCCGCCATGAGAAGGAAACTATCCAGCATCATCCTGCGGGTCGGCAGCTTCACGGCGGTCTGCCTCCTGTTCACCTTTGCGCTGGTCGCGGTGTTCGGGCAGTTGCGGTTCGAGGACCGCACCGGCTACCGCGCCATCTTCACCAACATCTCCGGCCTCAAGTCGGGCAACTTCGTGCGGATCGCCGGCGTGGAAGTCGGCAAGGTCGGCGACCTGAGCCTGCACCGTGACGGCACCGTCACCGTCGACTTCGAGGTGGACAAAGGCGTTCGGCTCAGCGAGGGCACCAAGGCCGTCGTGCGTTACGAAAACCTGATCGGTGACCGCTATCTCGCGCTCGAGGAGGGTCCGGGGCCACCACGCCGGCTGCCGCCGGGGGCGACCATCCCGCTGGCCCGGACGTCGCCCGCGCTCGACATCGACGCGTTGATCGGCGGTTTCCGTCCGTTGTTCCGCGCCCTGGACCCCGATCAGGTCAACGCCCTGTCCGGTCAACTGCTGCGAATCTTTCAGGGGCAGGGCGGGACGCTGGCGTCGGTGCTGTCACAAACCTCGATACTGACCTCCACCCTGGCGGGGCGCAGCGAGCTGATCGGCCAGCTGATCACCAACCTGAACACGGTGCTGCACACCTTCGCCACCCGCGATCGCGAGTTTTCCGACGGCGTGGACAAGCTGGCCCAGCTGGTGGACGGGCTGGCCCAGCGCAGGAACGACATCTCCACCGGCCTCGCCTACATCAATGCGGCCGCGGGTTCGATCACCGATCTGCTCGCCCAGTCCCGCCAGCCGATCAAAGACGTTGTCCACGAGACGGATCGCGTGTCGGGGCAGGTGCTTTCCGACAAGGAATACGTCGACAAACTGCTCAAGGATCTCCCGGACATCTACCAGGTGCTCGCCCGGCAGGGCCTCAACGGTGACTACTTCGGTTTCTACTTCTGCGAGGTATTGCTCAAGCTGAACGGTAAGGGGGGCAACCCGATCTTCGTCAAGCTGTTGGGCCAGCCCAGCGGGCGGTGCACGCCGCAATGAGGCTGAAAATTCCCAAGGTCAAATCCGGCGACCAGCGAAACCCTTTCGTGCTGGGCGTGATGGGAACCGTCATCCTGGCATGCGTGACCATCGTCGCCTTCCAGTACAACAAGCTGCCGTTCATCAAGAACACCGACGACTATGCGGCCTACTTCTCCGAGGCCGGCGGCATCAAACCCGGTAACACTGTGCGCGTTTCGGGCATGGGCGTGGGCCGGGTCTCCGACCTTCGCCTGGAGGGCACCAAGGTCCGGGTGGGTTTCACCGTGCACAAGGGCGTCGAATTGGGCGACCGCACCGAGGCGGCGATCAAGACCGAAACCATACTGGGCGCCAAGATGCTCGAGCTGACGCCGCGCGGCGCCGGGAAGTTGTCGGGCACCATTCCGTTGGAGCGCACCACCTCGCCGTATGAGCTGCCCGACGCCCTTGGCGATCTGACGACAACCATCAGCGGCCTGGACACCGCCCAATTGTCCACGGCGCTGAGCACATTGGCGAACACCCTCAAGGCGACACCGGCCAACCTCAGGCCCGCTTTGGAGGGCGTCGCGCGGTTCTCCGACACCCTCAACGGTCGCGACGCGCAGCTACGCAGCCTGCTGGGCAACGCCAACAAGGTGTCGACGGTGCTGGGCAAGCGCAGCCAGCAGATCGCCGGACTGGTGGCGAATTCCAACGCGCTGCTGGCGGCCCTGCTGGATGAACGAGATTCGCTGGACGCGTTGATGAACAACCTGACCGCGGTGTCGCATCAGATCTCGGGGCTGGTCAACGACAACAGGACCCAACTCAAACCCGCCCTGGACAAGCTCAACGGCGTACTGGAGATCCTGGACAACCGCAAGGAAGACATCCAGAAGACGCTGCCCAAGTTCAAACGCTATGCGATGTCCTTTGGCGAATGCCTGGGTTCGGGACCGTTTTTCAAGGCCTACGTCGCCAACCTGGTGCCCGGCCAGATCGGCGGCCCGGTGCTCGACGCGGACATGTACGACCGATTCCTGGACCCCAACCAGAAGCTGCCGTCGGAGGTGGTGGACCCGCCCACCGGCACCCCGCCGGTGCCGCCGGAGAACGCGCCGGTGCCGCTGTGGTCGCAGCCACCGTCGCCCTGGCCGCGCACGTTGTCCGCCGCCGAGTCGATGAACTCGCCGACGGAGTTGACCCCGCCCGGGCTGGTGGGCTGCAGGGCGTCGGTGAGTTTCTCCAGCTGCTTGCGGAAGTCATCCCATTCGACGGGAACCGCGGTGCGGCTCAGGGGAATCGAGGCGCCGGCGCTCAGCTTCGGGCCGCCGGAGTACGCCGGGACGAGCTGGACAGCCCGCGATGTCACTAGCGATGGCGACAGGATCGCAGCGCGAGCATCCGCGGGGATCGAAAACTGCTTGTCGACGGAGAACGTCACCTTGGAACTGCCGGGCTGGGGCTCGATCTTATCGACCACGCCCACGGCGACGCCGAGGATGCGAATCTCGTCGCCCACGAACAGACCATTGGCCTCGGTGAAATAAGCCGAGTACGTATTCTTTTCGACGTCTTTCCACAGCTTGTTGCCGACCACGAACGACGCCACGACCAGCGTCAGGATCAGGGTGGCGGCGGTTGCCTTCTGTAGGGTGCCCCGACTGATGTTCATGGCGAATCGAAATCGTGGGGCGAGGGCGGCGGAATAGTCCGGATGGAAGGGGAACGTGATGATTTCGGCGCCCTCGTCGTCGGTGGCGAACGGCACCATGGTCAGTTCGACCTCCTGGC
>NZ_LZKY01000119.1:0-12373 GCF_001673055.1 Mycobacterium sp. 1245801.1 | reverse complement strand
CGCCGGCTGCCACCGCGACGGCCGGCACTCCACCAGCGAGGTGGGGATGAGCATCGTCGACGCAAGCGAGGGACGGGTGCTGGTCAGCCCGTCCCGCGCGTTCGACGGTGAGTGGGTGTCGACCTTCGCGCCCGGAACGCCGTTCGCGATCGCCGTCGCGATCGAACAACTGACCGCTTTGCTGCCAGACGCCGGATGGTTCGCCGAACACCGGTTGACCCGAGACTTTTCCCCTTCAACACTGTCCGTTCAACACTCATAGCAAAAGAGAAGAGAGCACGATGTTCCAGCAACGGCCCCAACATGTTTCGAGGGTCCGGTGACCTCCGGAACCGTCATGCCGATCGTCCGCGTGGCAATACTGGCGGACAGCAGGTTGACGGAAATGGCCTTGCCTGCGGAGCTGCCGCTGCGCGAAATCCTGCCCGCCGTCCAGCGTTTGGTGGTTCCCGCCGCGGTTAACGGCGACTCCGAGGACGGCACCGCCACGCGCGGCGCCGCCGAGGTCGGCGCGGCGACCCAACTGAGCCTGGCGCCCATCGGTGGTGCGCCGTTCAGCCTGGACGCCAGCCTGGACACGGTCGGCGTCGTCGACGGTGATCTGCTGGCGCTGCAGGCGGTGCCGGTCGGTCCGGCCGCGCCCGGCATCGTCGAGGACATCGCCGACGCGGCCATGATCTTCTCCGCCTCACGGCTCAAGCCCTGGGGCACAACGCATATCCAGCGCGGCGCCCTGGCCGCGGCGATCGCGGTGGCATTCCTGGCCACCGGGCTGTCGGTGACCTACCGGGTGGCCACCGGTGCGCTGCTGGGACTGGTCGCGGTCAGCGCGGTGGCGGCCCTGACCGCGATCGTCGGCCTGCTGGTGACCGCGCGTTCGGCGCGCACCGGCATGGCGCTGTCCATCGCCGCGCTGGTTCCCATCGCCGCCGCGCTCGCGCTGGCGGTGCCGGGAAGGTTCGGTCCCGCCCAACTGACCCTGGCCGCGGCCGGCGTCACCGCGTGGTCCCTGATCGCCCTGATGGCGCCGAGCGCCGAGCGCGAGCGCATCGCCGGGTTCTTCACCGCGACCGCGGTGGTGGGCGCCGGGGTGCTGCTGGCCGCCGGTGCCGAATTGCTGTGGCACCTCACGCCCATCGCCATCGGCTGCGGCCTGATCGTGGCGGCGCTGCTGGTCACCATCGAGGCGGCCCAACTGTCCGCGCTGTGGGCGCGGTTCCCGTTGCCGGTCATCCCGGCGCCCGGGGACCCCACCCCGTCGGCGCCGTCGCTGCAGGTCCTCGAGGACCTGCCCCGGCGCGTGCGGATCAGCGACGCGCATCAGAGCGGATTCATCGCCGCCGCAGTGCTGCTCAGCGTCCTGGGTTCGGTGGCGATCGGCCTGCGGCCCGAGTCGCTCAGCGTCGCGGGCTGGTACGTGATCGCGGCGACCGCGGCGACGTCCGTGCTGCGCGCCAGGGTGTGGGACTCCGCCGCGTGCAAGGCGTGGCTGCTCGCCCAGCCCTTCCTGACCGCCGGAGTGCTGCTGGTGCTCTACACCTCGACCGGACGCTACGCGGCCGCGCTGGGCGCCGCGCTGGTGCTGCTGGCGCTGGTGACGGTGTGGATCGTGGTGGCGCTCAACCCGGGCATCGCTGCGCCGGAAAGCTATTCGCTGCCGGTGCGCCGGCTGGTGGGATTCGTCGCCACCGGACTCGACGCGTCGCTGATCCCCGTCATGGCGTTCGTGGTCGGTCTGTTCAGCTGGGTGCTCAATCGATGATTCGGCCGGCATCAGCCTGCTTCGCGGCGGCGTTGGCGGTGCTGCCCGCCGCCGCGACGTGGACCAGTCCGCCGGCGTTGGCCATCAGCCCGCCGACGGTCGATCCCGGTGTCCCGCCGCCCAGCGGGGCGCCGGGACCCGGGCAGCCGATGGAGCAGCGCGGACCCTGTAGCACGGCCGGAGTGGTACCCGGCAGCGATCCGGCTGCCATCACTCCCAGTCAGTCGGTGCTGAATCTCCCTGCGGCATGGCAGTTTTCGCGGGGCGAGGGGCAGCTGGTGGCGGTGCTCGACACCGGGGTGCGGCCGGGTCCACGCCTGCCCAACGCCGAAGCGGGCGGTGATTTCGTCGAGACGACCGACGGCCTGACCGACTGCGACGGCCACGGGACGCTGGTCGCCGGGATCATCGCCGGCCAGCCCTCGGCCGACGACGGTTTCTCCGGCGTGGCGCCCGCCGCGCGGGTGGTGTCGCTGCGGACGACGTCGGCCAAGTTCTCGCCGCGCACGCCGGGCGGCGATCCGATGCTGGCGCGGGTGTCGGCCGAGGTGTCCACGCTCGCCCGGGCGATCGTGCACGCGGCCGACCTCGGCGCCCGGGTGATCGACATCGGCTCGACCACCTGCATGCCCGTCGACCGGCCCGTCGACCAGGCCGCCCTCGGTGCCGCCGTCCGCTACGCGGCGGTGGACAAGGACGCGGTGATCGTCGCCGGCGCGGGCAACAGCGGACCCACCGGGGCCGCGGGTGGGGGCACCTCGTGTGAATCCAATCCGCTCACCGACCTGAGCCGCCCGAACGATCCACGGAATTGGGCCGGCGTCACGTCGGTGTCCATCCCGTCGTGGTGGCAGCCCTACGTGTTGTCGGTGGCCTCCCTGACCCCGGACGGCCAGCCTTCGAAATTCACCGTGGCGGGGCCGTGGGTGGGCGTCGCCGCGCCCGGCGAACGCATCGTGTCGATCGGCAACGCCGACGGCGGCGGCCTGGCGAACGGCCTGCCCGACGAACACCAGCAACTCGCCGCCCTGAGCGGCACCGGTTACGCGGCCGGCTACGTGGCCGGCGTCGCGGCGCTGGTCCGCAGCAAATACCCCGACCTCAACGCCAGCGCGGTGCTGCGCCGCATCACCGCGACCGCGCACAACGGCGCCCGCGACCCCTCCAACGTCGTGGGCACCGGCAGCGTGGATCCGGTGGCGGCCCTGACCTGGCAACTTCCCGCCGGTGAGCAGCCCGGCGCCGCGGCGGTGAAGCCGGTGGCCGTGCCGTCGGCACCCGCGCCCGAGGACACCAAACCGCGGACCGTCGCGGTGGCCGGCACCGTCGCGCTGGCCGTGCTGGTCGCGGTGGCCGGCGCCGTCACCGCAATCGCCGCACGCCGACGAAAGGACCCCACCCCGTGAGCAAGCATCGGATACCGATTCCCGGCAGCGGCCGAATCACGTTGGCGCTGTTGGCCATCGTGCCCGCGATCATGGCCTACCCGTGGCGCACCCCCCGCGACTACTGGCTGCTGGGCATCGCCGCCGCCGTCGTCATCGTGTTGTTCGGCTGGTGGGGCGGCCTGCATCTCACCACCATCGTGGGCCGCCGCCTGGTGATGATCGCCCGCGGCAACGCCGTCCCATCGAGCACTTCCGACACGGCGGCGACCGCCCTCATTCGCCTCGGCGCACCCGAGGACGACTCCGATGTGCTGCCGCTGCCGCTGATCGCGAGCTACCTGGACCGCTACGGCATCCGGGCGGACAAGATCCGCATCACCAGCCGCGACAACGCCGCCGACGCATCTCGGCGCGAGACGTGGATCGGGCTCACCGTGTCGGCGCGCGACAACCTGGCCGCGCTGCAGGCACGCTCGTCGCGAATCCCACTGCACGAGACCGCTCAGGTCGCCGCCCGCCGGCTGGCCGACCATCTTCGGGAGATCGGTTGGGAGGCCACCCCCGTCGCGGCCGACGACGTTCCTCGGTTGCTGACCAACAACCCGCGCGAGCGGTGGCGGGCAGTGCAGCGCGGCGCCTCGGATTACCTTGCCGCATACCGGATTTCGGTGGACGACGCTCTGCCGGAGACCCTGGCGGCGATCCGGTCGTATTCCGCGCGCGAGACCTGCACCGCGCTGGAGGTCGCCGGTGACAAGACCCGGCCCACCGTGGCGGTCGCCTGTGCGTTCCAGACCGAGACCGGCCCGGACGGCAAGGCACCGGTGGATGGGCTGACCCCGCAGCGCGGAAATCACCTGCCCGCGTTGACCGCACTGGACCTGCTGTCCACCCGGCGGCTCGACGGACACACCGCCGCGCCGGCGGACCTGCTCGCGCAGGTGCACTGGCCCACCCTCGCGGGCGGAGCCCACCGGGCCCCGCTGGGTGACATCGGCGACAACGCCGACACCGTCGAGGTGGTCAGAACATGACCTGCTGCAGGAACGCGGTCATCCGGCGCAGGTAGTCCAGCTGGCTCACGTGCAACACGTGGCTGCCCGGAAACCAATGCAGCGCACACTGATCCCAGTGGTGCCATAGTTTGACGGCGTGGTCGGGCGGCGCCATTCGGTCGCCGAGCCCGGTGATGATCATCCGGCGGTCCCGGGGCACCAGCGGCCGATAGTAGAGCGGGCAGTGGTAGGCCAAGCCCGCCGCCAAGTCGTCGTGGCTGATGTCGGACAGGCGCAGCCCCAGGCGAACCAGTCTGTTGGCCGGGAACCATTCGTCGAACAACGTCGCCGGCGTGACGACCGGGCAGTTGGGGATGACCGCCTCGAGCCGGTCGTCGACCGAGGCCACCAGCGCCGAGGTGTAACCACCCAACGAGATTCCGGTCAGCGCGATGCGGTCCACGCCGATGTGGCGCAAATAGTCGATGATGGAACGAAAGTCGTGCACGGCCTGGGCCATGGCCTCGGCGAAACCGCTGAGGCCGCCGGCGAAATAGCCGAAACCGCTGAAGGGTGAGAACTTTTCGGCCCGCTTGCCGTGAAACGGCAAGGTGTACATCAGCACGTCGTAGCCGGACCGGTAATACCAGGGCAGCGAAAAGAACCGCCCGTTGGCCAGATACGACGATCCCATGAAGCCGTGGATGACGCACAGGGTGGGGCGCGGCCCGTCGTCGTGGCGCCAATGCTGGGCGCGCACCATATTGTTCGACCGCCAGCCGCCCCACTGCGCGCGCATGGCGGGGTTGACGGCGGTGAAACTGCTGGGGAACGCGATGTTGTCGACGGTGCCGCGGGCGATCCATTCCGCCAGCGGGCTGGCCCGTCGCGACGCCACCCGGGGCACCTCGGCGGGGGCGGGAAAGGACCGCGCCGGATCGCCCGCCGCAGCCAGCTCGGCATAGAAATCGAGGTTGCCGCGCTCGGCGGCGGAATCGTGTTGGCGCAGGGTGGCGGCCACCACGAACGGCGCCACCGTGGTGGTGAGCAGCGACGCGACCCAGGTGCGCAGGGCCAGATCGCCGAGGGCCGACGCCTCGACTACCATTCGCTGGCGGGGCGACAACGCCGAATTGGGGGGTAATCCGCCGGTGCCGGCCGGTAGATCGGCGCCGGGGACGTCGGGAACGGGGACGGGCGGTTCGATCGGATCTGAGTCGGACGCCACGATCGCCGATGGTAGCCCGGCGGGCCCGCCTTGCCTGGGCGTTTCGACCGGTTTGGGTCGTAGCGGTGTTATCCCGGGACCATTCGGGCCGCGTCGGCGCACCATGGGAGTTGTACGGTTTGCTATCGACCGGCGAGCCGCGGCGCGAGGATCAGGAGGATCGACATGTGGGATCCGGACGTCTACCTGGCCTTCGCCGACCACCGGGGCCGCCCCTTCTATGACCTGCTGTCGCGGGTGGGCGCCGACCGGGCGCGGCGCGTCGTCGACCTGGGTTGCGGACCCGGTCACCTGACGAAGTATCTGGCCCGGCGCTGGCCCGACGCGGTGATCGAGGCGATGGACAGCTCGCCGGAGATGGTGGCCGCGGCCAAGGAGCGCGGCATCGACGCCGCCATCGGCGACCTGCGCGACTGGAAGCCCAAACCCGACACCGACGTGGTGGTGAGCAACGCGGCCCTGCATTGGGTGCCCGAGCACGCCGACCTGCTGCTGCGGTGGGCGGGGCAGCTGGCATCCGGATCGTGGATCGGTGTCCAGATGCCGGGCAACTTCGAGTCACCGTCCTATGCGGCGGTGCGGGCGCTGGCCCGCCGGGAGCCCTACGCGAAGCTGTTGCGCGACATACCGTTTCGGGTGGGCGCGGTGGTCCAGCCGCCGGCCCACTACGCCAATCTGCTGCTGGACGCGGGATGCAAGGTCGATGTCTGGGAGACCACGTATCTGCACCAGCTGACCGGCGAGCATCCGGTGCTGGAATGGATCACCGGCACGGCGCTGGTTCCGGTGCGCGAGCGGCTCGACGACGAGACGTGGGAGCAGTTCCGCGAGGAGCTGATCCCGCTGCTGCGGGACGCCTACCCGCCCCGATCCGACGGGACGACGATCTTCCCGTTCCGGCGGGTATTCGTCGTCGCCGAGGTGGGTGGCTCGAGCCGCTCTGCCGGCTAGCGGGGTGCGCCGGCGACTTTGCATCAGTCAGACCGCAATTAGCGCTGGGTGGGCTTGCCTTCTTCGATGCCCCGGTCGGCGGCGATGCCGGAACGCGGGGTCGGTTTGCCGTGGTGGATCTGCTCATACGTTTCGGTGTAGCGCGCCGAGATGCGGGTGCCGGCGAACTCCGAGGGAATGACGTCGCCGGTACTCTGACGCCAATCATGGAGCAGCACAGCGAGATTGGCAGCCACCTCGTCCGCATCTGTGCCGTCGCCGGCCAGCAGGTTGTTGGTCTCGGTGGGATCGCTGCGCAGATCGTAGAGTTCACGCTCGGGCCGCGGCGCGGTGACGAACGGCGCGACGGCCTGCCCGGACGGGCTCTCCTGGATGTCACGCGGCAGATCCAGCAGTGGCCGCGGCACGTAGTTCTCGATGTAGCTGTAGTCCTTGGTGCGAATCGCCCGAATCGGGTCGAACGAGTCGTGGTAGGTCTTCATCGTGTACACGTGGTCGCGCACCGGTGCGGTCTGCGGATCCGGCTCCAGCAGGGCGGGCGCATGTGAGACACCGTCAACGTCGACCGGAGCGTCGATTCCCAACAGCCCCAACAGCGTCGGGACCAGGTCGACCGCGCTGAACAGCTCGTCGTAGACGCGGGGCGCCAGCTTCCGGCGGGTGGGCGGTCGAACGATCATGCCGATGCCGGTCCCGGCGTCATACAGCGTGGATTTCGCCCGGGGGAACGGCGGGCCGTGATCGGTGAAGAACACCACCCAGGTGGTGGCGTCCAGGCCGGTGTCGGCCAGCGCGTCCAGCAGTCGCCCGACGGCGGCGTCGGCCGTGCTGATGGCCCCGTAGAAGTCGGCGAGGTCACCGCGCACCTCCGGGGTGTCGGGCAGGTAATCGGGCGGATCCACCCGGTCGCTGTCCGCCGGCGTGTAGCGGTCCCGTGGATACGGTCGGTGCGTCTCGAAGAAGCCAGCGGTCAACAGAAACGGTTGGCCGACAAGGCCTTCGGCACTTTGCCGCAGCCACTCGTCGGCCCTGTCGGCCACGTAGTCGCAGTAGGAGTTCGACACGTCGAACTCGTCGAAACCCAACCTCTTGGGGTAGGAGGTCTCGTGCTGCATGCCGAAAAGTGCCGAATACCAGCCGGATTCGGACAGTATCTGGGGCAGGGTCCGGATACCGTCGCGGTATTCCCAGCCGTGGTGGGCCAGCCCGATGAGCCCGTTGTTCTGCGGGTACCGGCCGGTGAACAGCGATCCGCGTGACGGCGAGCACAGCGGCGCGGTGGCGTGCGCGCGGGTGAACAGGATGCCCTCGGCGGCAAGGCGGTCCAGTCGCGGGCTCGACACGTCGGCGTGGCCGTAGGCGCCGAGGTAGCGCCCCAGGTCGTGCCAGTGCACGATCAGCACGTTGTCCCGAAAGCCCGTGTTCTGTTGTCGGTCCGCTATGTCGCCCGGCGTCAATTGCGTCACCTCTCACATTGCCTTGCGACCGGCGACGTTACCGCAACTTCCCTGCGCGATTGCTGAGTGCCGACGCGTCAGGGCATCGGCAGTTGACCCCAGCGGTTTTCGGAGACAAACTCCGACAGCGGGCGCCCGACGGTCCAGCCGTCCAGTTCCAACGCCGGACGATCCGGGAACTCCGGCACCGGCCCGAGGCACAGGATCGCCACCGGTTCGGCGCCGGGCGGCAGGTCCAGCAGCGACCCCAAGCGCTGCGGATCGAACAACGACACCCAACCCATGCCCAGGCCCTCGGAGCGGGCCGCCAGCCACAGGTTCTGGATCGCGCACGACACCGACGCCAGGTCCATCTGCGGCAGGGTGCGCCGGCCGAAGACGTGCGAGTCGCGGTCGTCGCCCAGGGCCACCACGAACAGCTCGGCGCACTCGAGGATGCCCTCCACCTTGAGCGCCAGAAATTCGTCGGCGCGTTCGCCCAGGGCGGCGGCGGTGCGCGGGCGTTCCTCGTCGACCAGGGCGTGGATGCGCCGCCGCAGCGAGGCGTCGGTGATCCGGATGAAGCGCCAGGGCTGCATCAGGCCGACGCTGGGCGCCGCGTGCGCGGCCTGCAGCAGCCGCGCCAGCACGGCCTCGTCCACCGTCGCGCCGGGAACGAACCGGCGCATGTCACGGCGTTCGGCGATGACGCGATAGACGGCCCGTCGCTCTTGCGGGCTGAATGCCTCACCGGTCACGTCAGCCATCGTAGGAAATCCGCGTTAGCGTGGGGCGTGCCCTGACCACCGGCCCGGTGGATCCCGGCGAGGGGAGTGTTGACAGTGAAGCCTTCCGACGTGCTCGATCAGCTGGCCGCCGACGCAGCCGCCGGTCGCCGCTACGGTGAGCCCTATCAGACCCCGGACGGCACCACCGTCATAGTGGTCACCAAACCGCTGGGCGTGTTCGCCATCCGCGACGGACAGGCCTCCTGGACGCCGGCGGTGGACGGGGGGCGGATCGCGCTGATCGGGGTGGTCACCGGGCTGCTGGCCGCGGTGATCGGCAGCCTGGCGGTGCTGCGGCAGCCGCCGTGGCCGCGCATCACGATCAGGGACTATAGGTAACGCCGACCGCGCGAAACACGTACTCCGGCGGCATGTCGAACGCCAGCGAGCGCAACGGCAGGCCGTCAAGCACGTCGTCGGGAATGGCGACCTTGTAGTGCAGCGACAACTCGCCGCTGAACTTCTCGTCGACCCGGGCGACGTCGACATCGACCTGCAGGCCGGTCGAGGAGATCTCCACCCGCGCCGCGCCGGTCTGCGGCGCGTTCCACCGCACGTTGACGGTCGGGCCGGCCAGCCGGGGCAGCATGGACAGCGTCGCCAGGACCCGCTCCGAGGTGAAGACCAGCGAACCCGTGTAGCTGGCGACGCTGTGCGGCAACCGCACACCCGGGATGGTGCCGCTGAATCGCCTCGTCACGGCGACGTAATCGGCGAGGTAGGTGAGGCCTTCCGACTCGAGCTGGGCGTGTAGCTCGTCGGGCAGCTTGCCGATGCCGAACAACCTACGGACAAAGACGGCCATATCGACAGTATGACCGCGCGAGCGCCGTCGTGTGGCGGTGCTGGTATCGGTTGGTTATGACTCGCCCGAGGATGCCGGTGGCCATCTGGATCGCAGCATTGGCCGCGACGCTGTACGCGCTGCTGTGGGTGGGCTACTGCCGGCACTGGGCCTGGCTGCATTCGATGGATTGGTGGCTGCTCAACGCCGCCCGCGACGTCGCGGTCAAACACCCGCTGTGGCTGCGGTTTTGGCAAGACGTGTCCTACGTCCTGGGCCCGGTGCCGATGTCCGTGCTGGGCATCGCAATGACGGTGTTGGCCCTGGTGATGCGCAATCCGCGGGCCGCGCTGGTGCTGGTGTTCGCCTGCGGGCCGCTCAACGAGTTCGTCACCGCGGCGGCCAAGGCCCTGGTCGACCGCCCGCGTCCGGCGACGATGCTGGTCGCCGCGGCGTCCAGTTCGTTTCCGTCCGGGCACGCGCTGGAGGCGATGGCCGCACTGCTCGCCGTGCTGTGCTTCTTCTTTCCGATGATGACCCGCTTGATCCGCCGCATCGCGGTCGCGGCGGTGGCGGTGTCGCTGCTGATGGTCGGCGCCGCCCGGGTGGCGCTGAACGTGCACTATCCGTCCGACGTGCTGGCCGGTTGGTCGCTGGGTTACCTGTATTTACTGGTGTGTCTCTTGGTCTTTCGGCCCCCGGCCCGTCGATCGGACGGCGTGGAGCGCACGGTCGAAGCCGCGGCGGTGCGCTAACGACACTGTCGCGGTGGGCATTTGGTCACGACGCGGTGACCTAACCGGGGCTAAAGCTTTACTTGACCCTGAAGATGTGCCCGTTCGACGATGGAGGGCATGCACCGACTGCTCGCTTCGCTATGCGCCGCGACGTGCGTACTTTTCGCCTCCCTGGTGCTCGCCCCGATCAGCGCCGCGGCCGGCGCTCCCTGGTTCGCGAACGCGGTAGGCAATGCGACGCAGGTGGTTTCGGTGGTCAGCACCGGCGGT
Source organism: Mycobacterium sp. 1245801.1 (assembly GCF_001673055.1). Lineage (NCBI taxonomy): Bacteria > Bacillati > Actinomycetota > Actinomycetes > Mycobacteriales > Mycobacteriaceae > Mycobacterium > Mycobacterium sp. 1245801.1. The sequence goes on along the minus strand of NZ_LZKY01000119.1, from coordinate 2,034 downwards.
TCCAACGCGACCATGGAGATCTTCCAGCGCACCGGCACCGGCTGGCAGTCGCTGCGGTCCGGCATCCCCACCCATGTCGGTTCGGCGGGGATGGCGCCGCAGGCCAAGAGCGGCGTTCCGGCCACCCCGATGGGGGTGTACAGCCTCGACTCCGCGTTCGGCACGGCGCCCAACCCGGGCACCGGCCTGCCCTACACCCAGGTGACCGGGGGAAACTACTGGTGGAGCGGCGACGACCACAGCCCGACGTTCAACTCGATGCAGGTGTGCCAGAAGGCGCAGTGCCCGTTCAACACCGGCGACAGTGAGAACCTGCAGATCCCGCAGTACAAGCACGCGGTCGTGATGGGCGTCAACAAGAACAAGACCCCGGGTGGGGGCGCCGCGTTCTTCTTCCACACCACCGACGGGAAACCCACCGAGGGCTGCGTGGCGGTCGACGACGCTCAGCTGGTGTCGATCATGAAATGGCTACGGCCCGGCGCGGTCATCGCCATCACCAAGTAGTTCAGTCGCCGGCGATGGCGCGGCCGGGCTTGAGCGTGAAGTTCAGGCCCTCCAAAGACATTGTGGCGTCGTAGGTTCGGTCATATCCGGTGCCGCTGATCTTCCAGCCGGCATCGGTGCGGCGGTAGGTGTCGCGGTAGAAGGCCGCCCCGATCAACATGAAGTTGAAATCGGCCACCATCACCCGATCCTGCAGATACCAACTGCCCGTTGCGGTGTCGCCATCGACGGTGATGTCGGGATGCGTCACCCGGTGCTCGGTGATGACGTTCGCCGGCAGCGAGGTCCGCATGTACTCCACCAGGTCGGCGCGGTTGGTGAAGTGCAATTCGTTGCCGATCGACGGGCCGTAGTCGGCCTTGATGTCCTCGGCCAGGGTGTCGGTGAAGTCGTCCCAGTGCTTGGTGTCCAGCGCGCGCAGATACCGGTATTTGACTTGCTTGATGGCTTCGATATCGGCCAGATCGTCGAGGGTCATCCCGTCATTGCAGCACACGGGAGATGCGAATCATGAGGCGGTCGGACGGGGTGGGCACCAGACTTCAACCAGTGCGTGTCCGCGCGGCGTGTCGTGTGCGTGGCTTACGGGGCGCGGTATCCCTGGCCCTCGGCGAGGTAACGGGTCACCATGTCGACGAGGGCACGTCGCTCCAGGCTCCAGTCGACGGTCGCGCCGGTGAGCATCTGCGCCAGCACCACACCGCGCAGCGTGGCCCAAATGACCTCGGCCACACCGGCATGCGCGGGATCGGTGGTGATGAGCCGGCCCAGCTGACCGATCGCGGAATTCATGTCCAGCAGGTGACGCCGTGACGGACCGCCGCGGGTTTCGCGCAGAATCTCGAAGGCGGCCATCGACGTCGGGCTGCTGTAACAGCTCCAGGCCGTGTCGACGACGACCTCGATGCGGCTGCGCAGCGGCAGCTCGCTGACATCGGCCGACGACAGGCTGTCCACCAGCCGGGCCACCCCGTCGTCGACCACGGCCATCAACAGGCCGTTGCGATCCCCGAAGTGGTACTGGATGACGCCCCAGGTGACGCCCGCACGCTCGGCGACGTGCTTGGCGGTGGCCGCCGAGAAGCCCTCCTCCACGATGCAGCGGACCGTCTCGTCGATGATCTTCGCCCGGGTGTCATCGCCGCGCTTGCGGGGCGCGGTGGTTCGCCTGGTGGGGCCAACCGGGCGATCGGGCGTCTGGCCAGCGACGATGGGCATTGTTGACTTTATAACATAGTCGAGTCTATTTTTGGGGCGTGAGCAGCCCCTCGCGATATGCGCAACTGTCCCGTGACGAGCTCGTCGCCCTGGTCCCCGAACTGCTGCTGATCGGGCAGCTGATCGACCGGTCCGGGATGGCCTGGTGCATCTCCTCGTTCGGTCGCGACGAGATGGTCCAGATCGCGATCGAGGAGTGGGCGGGTGCCAGCCCGATCTACACCCGCCGGATGCAGAAGGCGCTGAACTACGAGGGCGACGACGTCATCACGATTTTCAAGGGCCTGCAGCTCGACATCGGGGCGCCGC
>NZ_LZKY01000118.1:0-11696 GCF_001673055.1 Mycobacterium sp. 1245801.1 | reverse complement strand
AGGACGTCTTCATCGAGACCAAATCCGGCGTGACGCGCTGCCAGATCAACAGAGACACCGTCGGCTGTGAGGCGCCCTTCACCAACTCCCCGCTGCAGGACGGCGAGCACGCCAACGGCGTCAGCATCAACAGCGGCGGCAAAGTGCAATGGGTGCTGGGCAACCTGGGCGCCATCCCGACGGTCACCATCGACTACAAGACCTACGCGGCGCAGGGCTGGACCATCATCGCCAACGCCGACGGCACCCGCTTCACCAACGACCAGACCAAGCACGGCATGTTCGTCAGCGTCGAGAAGGTCAACACGTTCTAAGGAGCCGAAAGATCAACCGTCCCAGACAAGATGGCCGTCGGGGCGGCGGCGGGCTCCCTCCGCGGGTCGGTGCGGACTGAGCCGGCCGTCGGGCATCAGGTGCCGCACGGGCACCCCGCGGCCCAGCACCGCGACGTCGGCGATCAGCCGCCGGTGACAGCGCCACCAGACGCTCTCGCTGCACATCACCGCCGTGGTGCGCCGGCCCGCATCGGCGAGAACGTCGTCCAGGGCCGCGTCGAACTCGGGCGTCCGGGTGTATGCGGCGTAGGCCCGGAACGCCGCCACCGTCCACCAGCTGTCCGGCTCCGGTTCTCCGGCCGCGATATGCCGGCGCCCGCCGAGGCGGGGCTCCCATCGGTAGCCGATGCTCCCTTGCGGCAGCCAGGATTCCAGGGCCTCGCGGCGCACGTCCGGATTGGTCCGGCTGGCCGGGTAGCGCCGCACGTCCACCACCAGCGCAACCCCCGCCCCGGCAAGCAACTCTGATAGCCGCTCCCGGCCGGCCGCCCCGTGCCCCACGGTCAGCAACACCGGTTCCATACGGACAGCTTGCCCGGGCGGACCGGGGCGCGATCTGAATTGATTATCAAGCCTGCGTTAGTAACCTTGCCGTTGAGTTCGGGAGGGGTGACGATGCGAACGGGATTGATCAGCGGTCGGGCGGGCGACTGACGACGCCATGCAACTGCAATACCTCAGCATCCCGGCGCTGATTGCCGCGGCCGGTGGCGACCCCTGGGCGATCAACGCAAGCTTGCAAGCGGGGAGCCCACTGCAGATTTCCAACCTCGCGGAGGCCTTTCGCAAAGCGGGGCGCTGCACACAAGAGGCCAACGACGCGTTCGAGCAGGCTCGCACCCGGTTCGAGGCCGCCTGGAATCACCAGGATGGCGATCATCCGATCACCGGCTCCGATGAAGTGCAGCGGGTGACGAAGGCCCTTGGGGCACAGTCGCTGCAGATTCCGAAGATCGGCGCGGACCTGGAGAACATCGCCGCGACCTTGGCCGAGGCGCAAAGAACCGCGGCCGGTCAGATCGCGTCGCTGGAAGCCCAGCTGCAGGAGCTCGACGAGCTGATCGGCGAAGCCGACGAGATGGAAGACGACGACGACCTCACCCAGGCCGACATCGACGCGCTCGAAGCGTTCATCGCCGGCCGGGAACAAGACGCGATCCGCGACACCAAAACCGCGCTGGGCCAGCTGCAAGCGACGCGCGACGGCTACTCCAAGTCGTTTCAGGATGCGATGGGCACCCTGCACGCCGACGGTTATGACACCGTCGGCCCCCAGGCAGGACCCGCCCCGGCGCCGTCCGACCAACCCGGCCCGGCACCGGCCGGCCAGCCCGGCGGGGGCCCCGCGTTGGCCCCGACCAAGGGGGAGGTGGCGACCGGGGCCGCGGGAGCGATCGCCGGTGGTACCGCCGACGGCGTGCGCCAGGCGACTACTAATTTGATCGCCGAGTCCCCCGGTACGGGTCCCGGGAAGGCGGATCCGGCGTTGTTGAGGTGGTTTGAGGACCCAAAAATCGGCGGAGTCGAACTCAAGGGCTTCTCGCGCGTCAGCATGGTGGTGGGTGCCGCCAGCGCGGTGCCCGCCGTCATGTCCGACATCAAGGATGGAAATTCGGTGCCGGAGGCAGTCACCCGGGAGACGGCCGGAACCGCCGCCGGGCTCTGGGCGGGCGCGGCTGTTGGAGGCCTCGCCGCGGACGCGGCGGCCGGTGCAGCGATCGGCTCGGTCGTGCCGGGTGCGGGGACCGCCATTGGCTTGGTGGTCGGCGCCGGTGTCGGAGCAGTAGTCGCATGGGGCGGATCCAAGGTGGTCGGAGAGCTTTGGCAGCCGGTCTCGAATGCCGTCGGTAGCGCCGTGCACGGCGTGGAATCAGTTTTTGGTTTCGGATAGGGCGACGACGATGCGATTCGATGAGTTCGTAGCGAGGCACGGCGTTGCTCTGTCTCCGGTCGATCGGTTCGGAGGGCTTATGGTCGAGGTGCGGGTACCGCCTGGCTGGGAACCCTTCGATTCCGCCGTCGGACTCCGGGTGTGGGCTTGCCGCACCGACCCTCACATCGACGTGTTTGGCGCGAACGCGGTGTTGACGATGCATCGTGTCGAGGCCGTTCTGGACCCCGCCGAAGTATTCGCGATGCTGGCCGAGCAACAGTTGCAGTCGGTGCCGGGCTGTCACGAAGTGCACCGCGAAGTCCGCCCCGCCGGTGCATCTGTCGGAGTTCAGGGATTGCTTGTGATGCTGATCGCCCATGAGCTCGGCACTATCGATAGCGTCTCGCGATCGAGGATCATCCCCACTGAAAAGGAGACGTTGATCGCTCAACTCACGGTGACCGCGCTACACGATTCGCCAGTGGAGCGGGCCGGCATCGGGCTGGATGTCCATATGGGTGCGGCGCCGGTAAGTCCAGCTTCGGGGGATCACCATCGCAAGGCTCCCGCCACCACAACGCGAGACAACGGCTAATGGCCAACGCTCAAACGAGCGGCAAGTGGGGGCGGATACTGCGCTACGCCTTCGGCGGCGCCATGTGCCTGATGGCGGTGGTTGCGATGTCGGTGGGAGTGCAGTGGTACTTGTCCCTGATCGCATTCTGTACGGCGCTCATCTTCATCCTCGGCAGGCGTCGGATTTTTCGGCCAGGAGTCAACCGGTCTGAAGACGAGATCGTCTGCCGCTACCTTCCCTGGTACGAGGGAAATGCTTACGTCTTGAACGTGCTGGTGCCGGCGCTGGGCGTGGCCAGTGTCGGCGCGGGTTATGCGCCCGGTAATCCGGGATGGCTTCGGTTCACCGGCATCACCCTGCTGATCCTGACGCCGGTCTTCGTGTTCAGCGCAGTGCGTATGTGGCGTCGTTGCCTGCTGGCCATCTCCCCGTCGGCGCTGACCGTGCGTTTGGCTGGACCCAAAGACGAGCTGACCGAAATCCGGCGTGATTGCGTTCGGGGCATTGAGCCCAAGATCGTCCCGAATGGGGTGAACGGACAGTCACTGCAAGTCGAGATTGCCTATCGCGCAGCGGATCTGACCAGCAAGACGGTGCTGCTCGGCCTCCAATTGAGCGTCCAGCCCATCAACCTTCTCAACGCACTGCTGGCCTGGAAAGACGGCGCCTCCGACACCCCGAGCGCGCTGCTGGATCGGGTCGAACGGATTCTCCGCGGTCATTCAACGGCCGACGTGTGACCGGCCCGGTCAGACCTTGGCGCCCAGCCCCGCGATCAGGTTGATCGTCACCGCCAGGACGACCGCCCCGAGGAGGTAGGACAGCAGCGCGTGGCGCAAGACCGTCGCCCTGATCGTCGTCAGCCCGATCTCGGTGTCGGACACCTGGTAGGTCATCCCGACGGTGAAGGCCAGGTAGGCGAAGTCCCGGAAGCGCGGCGGCTCGGGGTCGTGGAAGTTGATGCCGCCCGGTTCGTCCGAGTAGTAGAGCCGCGCGTAGTGCACGGTGTACAGCGTGTGCACGGCGACCCAGGACGCGGCGACGGTCAGGATGCCGAAGACGGCGGCGGCCAGGGCTTCGTGGCCCGCGCGTGACCCCGCCGCCACCACGTAGCCGACCCCGCCCAGGCTCGCGACGCTCGCCGACAGGATCACCGCGTCGGCGATCCACCGGGTCGGGTCCTCGCGCGTCGCCCATCGACAGGTCTGCTCGGCGTCCATGCCGAGCACGATCAGCTGCGTCCACACCACGTACGTTCCGGCGGTGACGATCCAGCCGGCCAGCGCAAAACGCCAACCGGCGGTGTTGCCCACCACGACGGCGACGGCCACGCCGAGGGCCACGGAGACCAAGATCCGGACCGCGCCCGTGTCCCGAAACAACTTCACCAGGGAGTCCACGATCTCGACCTAACCACCAAACGCGGGTCGTCGGACCACGTTCGGGTGCTCACCCGTGTCGGCCCGGCCCAGGCATCAGGAGATTGGCAGGTGAGGTCAGTACGATCGGTGCCGTGGCATCCAATGGCCCACGCGACGACTTCCACAACCAGCCGACGCAGCATGGCGACTTCGGTGTGAGCGAACAGCCGCCTACCGGCGAGATTCCGCCACCCGGCCCCCCGCCGCACCCGCCGCAGGGGTCCGAGCAGGCCGACGGCGGCGACCCGTTTGACCAGGAGAGCGAGCCGACCCCCTGGTATCGCAAGCCGGCGATGCTGATCGCCTGGCTGGTCTCCGTCGTGGTCCTGATCGGGCTCATCATCTTCGGCGTCATCCAACTCATCCACGGGCAGACCGGTGGCCACGGCCCCAACACGACGACGAGCACGACGCCGGCCACCACCACGACCACCACGACGCCGACGACCACCACGACCACCACCACGTCCTCGCCCGGCAGCAGCGCCCAAGAGCCGCCGGCGCAGCAGCCGACGCAACAGCAGCCCACCGGGGGACAGACCCAGCAGCCCTCGCATCGCCACCATCTGCCGCAGCTGCCGCCGGTAATCACCGTTCCGGGGGTGCCGAATCCGGTCACCGTGCCACCGGGCCTGCGTTAGCGAGTCGTGGCGAGCCCCGCCACGGTTCCATGGCAGCGCGCCGGAGAAGCCCTACACTCGCTGCAATCCACGGTCGCTACGGTGAGGACCACCGTGCGACGGCAACGGGACGACTGACACAGGGGTGCGGGACATGAGCGAGTCGCTCGGCCTATCGATCGGGGTGGCCAACTTGGTAGCGGCCCGCGCGGGCAGCGCTCCGATCACCCGCAGCTCGGTGCTGACCCTGTTCGAGCAGCGGCCCACCGAAGTCGGCCTGCCGGAAGAAAACCCGAACCTGACCGAACCCGGCCTGGTGCTGCGAGGGTTCGTCGAACGCGTCGGCGACCGGGCGCCGTTGGTGGCGGCCGACGGCACCAAGTACCTGGGCGCGGCGTTGACGGTCGAGGCGATCGAAGCGATGGCCCGGGCGGTCGGCTACGGTTCACCGATCACCATCGCGGTGCCCGCCTACTGGTCCGACGCCCAGTTCGCGGCGCTGCGGGAGGAGTTCTTCGCCCAGTCGGATCTGGCGCGCGGCGGGGTGGCACCGATGCTGGTTTCCGACGCAACGGCCGCGCTCGCGGCGCTGCGCGGCACTCCGGGATTCGGGGCCGACGGCGTAATCGCCCTGTGCGACTTCGGCGCCGGCGGCACCACCGTCACGCTGATGGACGCCAAGGCCGGCTTTGCGCCCGTCGGCCCTGCCGCGCGGAACACCGACTTCTCCGGCGATGCGATCGATCAGCTCATCCTCGATCACCTGCTGGCCTCCGACGTCAGCACCGCCATGCTCGGCGGGGCAGCACGGGTCGGGTCGCAGGCGCGCCTGCTCGGCGCCTGCCGGCGCGCGAAGGAGCAACTCTCGACGGCCGCGGTGGGCACCATCGCCGGGGCTTCGGGCGACGGCGCCCAGCTGACCCGCACCGAATTCGAGCAACTGCTCGCCGCGCCGCTGGACCGGTTCCTCACGTCGGTCGACGAGTCGTTGCGCCGCAACGGAATTGCGAACGCCGGGCTGAGCGCCGTGGCGATCGCCGGCGGTGGTGCGAACATCCCGCTGCTCAAAGCGCGATTGTCGCAGCGCTTCGGGGTGCCGGTGCACAGCACCGCGCAGCCCGCGCTCAGCGCCGCCCTCGGCGCGGCGGTGCTCGGCCCGCACTACGCGTCGGGCGTCGCCCCGACCGCCGCGGCCGCGGCGGTGGAAACACCGACGGAAATGGTCGGCAACGCCGGGCTCGACATGACCCAGGCCGCCTGGGCCGCCCAAGCCACCGACGTCGACGACGCCCTGGCGTGGTCGCAAGACGCCGACAACGACGAGCCGGTGCCCTACACCGGCCGCGACGCCACCGGCGAATACGCCAACGAGGCAAGGGAATTCGACGACGCGACCGGCAGCCGCTACGCCACCGCCCAGGGGCGGCTGCCCTGGTACAAACGCACGGCGCTGGTGTTGAGCGTGGCCGGAGCGGGCGCGGCCGTGCTGGTGGCCCTGATCTTGGCGATCAATTTGTTGCTCACCAAGTCCACCCCCGTCACCCCGGGGCCTTCGACCAGCCCGGCACCGCCGCAAACGGTCACCATCACCGGACCCAACGACAGCACCACCGTCACGGTGATCCCCGCGCCGCCGCCGCCGCCCACCGAGGCGCCGGCCACCACCACGACGCCCGCGCCGGCGCCGTCGACGACCACCACGACGACGGCGCCGCCGAGCACGACGACCACCACCGCGCCGCCCACCACGACGTCGCAGGCGACCACCACCGCGGCGCCGACGACCACCCGCACGCGGCCGTTCCCGCCCATCTTTCAACCGCCGTTCGGGCACTGACGAGCCGAATTACGCCCGGGCCGCCAAAGACCCCCGGCAAAAGGTCAATTAGCGAAATTTGGTGGCGCTCATCACTTCGACAGGCGTCACATTGGGTGAGTGGGTATTAATCAGCAGGCCAGAGGCACCGGTGAACTGCCAAGTTAGGGCAGCCTTTCTCGCGCTGAAAGCCGCGGAGATGTAACTATGAGCGGGACTTAAGCAGGCAAATAAGCACAGGCCGAATTTATCTATGCATTGGGGAGACCTTCTGTGACAACGCAGATGCTCATCAGGCTGATCGTGGGCATGGGCATGACGCTGGTCGTGGCCGCACTCGCCGCACGGCGTGTCCTGTGGCTGTTCAAGCTGATCACGTCCGGCAAGCCGGCCCCGGGACACACCGACGAGCCGGCCAAACGCGTGTGGGCCGAGGTCTCCGAGGTGTTCGGTCAGCGCAAGCTGTTGAAGTGGTCGATCCCCGGCCTGGCGCACTTCTTCACCATGTGGGGATTCTTCATCCTGCTCACGGTCTACATCGAGGCCTACGGGCTGCTGTTCCAGGACAACTTCCACATCCCGATCATCGGTCGCTGGGACGTGCTGGGCTTCCTGCAGGACTTCTTCGCGACCGCGGTCTTCCTCGGCATCGTCACCTTCGCCATCATCCGGTTGATGCGCAGCCCGAAGGAGATCGGACGTCAGTCACGGTTCTACGGCTCGCACACCGGCGGTGCCTGGCTGGTGCTGTTCATGATCTTCAACGTCGTCTTCACCTACGTGTTCGTGCGCGGAGCCGCGGTCAACAACGGCACGCTGCCCTACGGCAACGGCGCCTTCCTGTCGCAGCTGTTCGGCGCCATCCTGCGCCCGCTGGGTCAGCCCGCCAACGAGATCATCGAGACGACGGCGCTGCTGCTGCACATCTTGGTCATGTTGGCGTTCCTGATCATCGTGCTGCACTCCAAGCACATGCACATCTTCACGGCGCCCATCAACGTCATCTTCAAGCGGCTGCCCAACGGCCTGGGCCCGCTGCTGCCGCTGGAGCACGACGGCAAGCCGATCGACTTCGAAAACCCGCCGGACGACGCCGAATTCGGCCGCGGCAAGATCGAGGACTTCAGCTGGAAGGCCATGCTGGACTTCGCCACTTGCACCGAGTGCGGGCGCTGCCAGTCCCAGTGCCCGGCGTGGAACACCGGCAAGCCGCTGTCACCCAAGCTCGTCATCATGGACCTGCGCGACCACTGGATGGCCAAGGCGCCCTACATCCTCGGTGACAAGGAGAGCCCGCTCGAGAGCACACCGGAGGGCGGAGTCGGCGAGAAACTGTCCGGCGAGAAGCACGCCGAGGCCCACCACGTGCCCGAGTCGGGCTTCGGCCGCGTCATGGGGTCCGGCCCCGAGCAGGCCACCCGGCCGCTGGTCGGCACCGAGGAACAGGGCGGCGTCATAGACCCCGACGTGCTGTGGTCCTGTGTGTCCTGCGGCGCCTGCGTCGAGCAGTGCCCGGTGGACATCGAGCATGTCGATCACATCATCGACATGCGCCGCTACCAGGTGATGATGGAATCCGAGTTCCCCTCGGAGCTGTCGGTGCTGTTCAAGAACCTGGAAACCAAGGGCAACCCGTGGGGCCAGAACGCGTCGGACCGCACCAGCTGGATCGACGAGGTCGACTTCGACGTGCCGGTCTACGGCGAGGACGTCGACAGCTTCGACGGCTACGAGTACCTGTTCTGGGTGGGTTGCGCCGGCGCCTACGACGACAAGGCCAAGAAGACCACCAAGGCCGTCGCCGAGCTGCTGGCCATCGCCGGGGTGAAGTACCTGGTGCTCGGCACCGGCGAGACCTGCAACGGCGACTCCGCGCGCCGCTCGGGCAACGAGTTTCTGTTCCAGCAGCTCGCCCAGCAGGCCGTCGAGACGCTGGACGGACTGTTCGAGGGCGTGGAAACCGTCGACCGCAAGATCGTCGTCACCTGCCCGCACTGCTTCAACACCCTGGGCCGCGAGTACCGCCAGCTCGGCGCGAACTACTCGGTGCTGCACCACACCCAGCTGCTCAACCGCCTGATCCGGGACAACAAGCTGGTGCCGGTAACCCCGGTGTCTCAGGACATCACCTATCACGACCCCTGCTACCTGGGCCGGCACAACAAGGTCTACGAGGCGCCGCGTGAGCTGATCGGGGCCGCGGGGGCGAACCTGACCGAGATGCCACGCCATGCCGAGCGCAGCTTCTGCTGCGGCGCCGGCGGCGCGCGGATGTGGATGGAAGAGCACATCGGCAAGCGCATCAACCACGAACGCGTCGACGAGGCGCTGGCTACCGGGGCCGCCACCATCGCCACCGGCTGCCCCTTCTGCCGAGTGATGGTGACCGACGGTGTCAACGACCGTCAGGAAGAGGCCGGCCGCAGCGGTGTCGAGGTGCTCGATGTCGCGCAGATCCTGCTGGGATCCCTCGAGTACGACAAGGCGACGCTGCCGGAGAAGGGCACGGCCGCCAAGGAGGCCTCCGAAAGGGCCGAAGCGCGCGCGGCCGAGGCGCCCAAGGCCTCGACGGCCACCGCGACCGCCCCCGCCGAGGCACCGGCCGAGGAGGCACCCGCCGAGGAGGCACCCGCCGAGCCGGCCCCGAAGGCGCAGACCGCAGCCGCACCCGCCAAGGGGTTGGGCATCGCCGGCGGGGCGAAGAAGCCGGGCGCCAAGAAGGCGGCGGCCGCACCGGCCGCAGAGGCCAAGGCGGATACCGCCGCACCCGTGAAGGGGCTGGGCATCGCCGGCGGCGCCAAGCGACCCGGCGCGAAGAAGGCCGCACCGGCCGCGGAGGCCGCCAAGACCGAGGCACCGGCCGAAGGCGGCGAAGCCAAGGCACCCGCCGCCCCGGTCAAGGGTCTGGGGCTGGCCGCGGGCGCCAAGCGACCCGGCGCCAAGAAGGCGGCACCGGCCGCCGCCAAGGCCGAGGCGCCCAAGGCCGAAGCCACCTCGGAAGCGGCCCCCGAAGCCGAGACCGAGACCAAGGCCGAAGCCAAGGCACCCGCGGCGCCGGTCAAGGGGCTGGGCATCGCCGCGGGCGCCAAGCGGCCCGGCGCCAAGAAGGCGGCGCCAAAGGCCGACGCCCCGAAGGCGGAGGCCCCCAAGGCGGAAGCACCTGAAGCGGAAGCGCCCAAGGCGGAGGCTGCCAAGGCCGAAGCCGAGCCGGCGCCGAAAGCGGAGCCGGCAAAGGAGACCAACGGCGACGATGCACCGTCGCAGCCACCGGTCAAAGGCCTGGGCATCGCCCGTGGGGCGCGTCCCCCGGGCAAGCGCTGACCTGCGTCTTTGCCGCTTGACAGCAAATTTCAGTGGACAGTGATGGCACCATTAGTGGTGTGACCACCCATCACCTGCCCCTGCACGCGTCGGCTCATCACCGGCCGCAACGCAGTTTTGCGCAGTCGTCGAAGCTCCAGGACGTCCTGTACGAGATCCGCGGGCCGGTGCACGCCCAGGCCGCGCGGCTGGAGGCCGAGGGGCATCGCATCCTCAAGCTCAACATCGGCAACCCGGCGCCGTTCGGCTTCGAGGCGCCCGACGTGATCATGCGCGACATGATCCAGGCCCTGCCGTACGCCCAGGGCTACTCCGACTCGCAGGGCATCCTGCCCGCCCGCCGGGCCGTGGTGACCCGCTACGAGTTGGTCGACGGATTTCCCCGCTTCGACGTCGACGACGTCTATCTGGGCAACGGGGTGTCCGAGCTGATCACGATGACCCTGCAGGCCCTGCTCGACAACGGCGACGAGGTGCTGATCCCGTCGCCGGACTACCCGCTGTGGACGGCATCGACCTCCCTGGCGGGCGGCACGCCCGTGCACTACCTGTGCGACGAGACGCAGGGCTGGCAGCCCGACATCGCCGACATGGAATCCAAGATCACCGAGCGGACCAAGGCGCTGGTGGTGATCAACCCGAACAACCCGACCGGCGCGGTCTACACCAGCGAAGTCCTCACCCAAATAGTCGATCTGGCGCGCAAGCACGAGCTGCTGCTGCTCGCCGACGAGATCTACGACAAGATCCTCTACGACGACGCCAAGCACATCAACCTCGCCACGCTGGCGCCGGACATGCTGTGCCTGACCTTCAACGGCCTGTCCAAGGCCTACCGGGTGGCCGGCTATCGGGCCGGCTGGCTGGCAATCACCGGGCCCAAGGACCACGCCAGCAGCTTCATCGAGGGAATCAACCTGCTGGCCAATATGCGCCTGTGCCCCAATGTTCCGGCGCAGCACGCGATCCAGGTGGCCCTGGGCGGCTATCAGAGCATCGACGACCTGGTGCTGCCCGGCGGCCGGTTGCTCGAGCAACGCGACGTCGCATGGACCAAGCTCAACGAGATTCCGGGCGTGTCCTGCGTCAAACCGGCCGGTGCGCTCTACGCGTTCCCCCGGCTGGACCCCGAGGTCTATGACATCGACGACGACGAACAGCTCGTCCTCGATCTGCTGCTGCAGGAAAAGATTCTGGTCACCCAGGGCACCGGCTTCAATTGGCCGGCACCGGATCACCTGCGCATCGTGACGCTGCCGTGGGCCCGCGATCTGGCGGCCGCGATCGAGCGGTTGGGCAATTTCCTGGTCGGCTATCGACCGTAGGCACCGGCGCGGGCGCCTCTAGTCTCGACCTGGTGACCCACTCGCACTCGCACAGCCTGCCGCCGGGCCCGTCCGCCGTCGATCCGTTGCCCGCCAGGATCGTCGTTGGGTTGTTGGTCGCGATCGGCGTGGCGGTCGCCGTCGGGGCGATCGTGTTGTGGCCCAGCCGGCAGCACGTCGACATCCCGATGCCGCTGCAGAACGCCGCCGGCGGCGCGGTCAGCACGCAGCGCCCCGCGCCGGGCGGCGCCTGTTGCGGCGCGCCGGTGAGCACCTGGCTGACCGACGCGCTGCCGCAGTCGCCCATCCCGCTGGACAGCACGTGCCCGGCCTGCGTGCTGACCGCGCCGCCGGCGGCGTTCTGCAGCGGCATCGGGATGTCGACGTGCTGCCGGCTGGGCCACAACA
>NZ_LZKY01000117.1:0-14903 GCF_001673055.1 Mycobacterium sp. 1245801.1 | reverse complement strand
GCTGGCCACGGCCGATCCGGCCGCGCAGCTGGTGCAACTGACTGATCCCGAACCGGTCGGCGTCCATCACCAGCATCACGGTGGCGTTGGGGACGTCGACGCCCACCTCGATGACGGTGGTGCACACCAGCACATCGACCTCACCGGCCCGGAAGGCCGCCATGGCGGCGTCCTTCTCCTCGGCGGACAGCCGCCCGTGCATCAGGCCCAGCCGCAGGTTCGCCAACTCCCCGGAGCGCAGCCGGGCGTAAAGACCCTCGGCGGTCTCCGGCGCCTTGGCGTTCTGCTCATCGCCCGGATCGTCGCTCTCGTCGATGCGCGGCGCCACCACGTAGGCCTGACGGCCGGCGGCAACCTCCTCGGCTATCCGCTGCCAGGCCCGGCCGAGCCACGCCGGCTTGTCCTTGACGAAGATGACGTTGCTGGTGATCGGCTGGCGCCCACGCGGAAGTTCGCGCAGCGTCGAGGTTTCCAGATCCCCGTACACGGTGAGCGCGACGGTACGCGGTATCGGCGTGGCGGTCATCACCAGCAGGTGCGGCGTCACACCGGGACGGGCCTTGGCGCGCAGCTGATCTCGCTGCTCGACACCGAAGCGGTGTTGCTCGTCGACCACCACCATGCCCAGGTTGTCGAATTCCACCGCGTCCTGCAGCAGGGCGTGGGTGCCCACGACGATGCCGACCTCACCGCCGGCGATCTCGGCGCGGATCTGCTTTTTCTGCGCGGCGGTCATCGAACCGGTCAGCAGCGCCAGCCGGGTGCCGTTATCGGCGCCACCTAGCTGCCCGGCCATCGCCAACGGGCCGAGCACATCGCGGATCGATCGGAGATGTTGCGCGGCAAGCACTTCCGTCGGCGCCAGCAGCGCACACTGATATCCGGCGTCCACCATCTGCAGCATCGCCAGCACCGAGACGATCGTCTTGCCCGAACCCACCTCGCCCTGCAGCAGCCGGTTCAACGGCCGGCTCGCCGCGAGCCCCTCGGACAGCACGCCGAGCACCTCGCGCTGCCCTGCGGTCAACTCGAAGGGCAAGCGCCCCAACAGTTGTGTGACCAAGCCGTCCGGGCGCCGCGGCGCCGGCGGTCCCGACTCCGACAGTTCACCGTGGCGGCGGGCCACCAACGCCCACTGCAGACCGACGGCTTCGTCGAAGGTCAGGCGCTCGCGGGCCCGCTGCCGCCGCGGCTCGCTCTCGGCGAGATGGATGTCGCGCAATGCCTGGTCCTCGGAGATCAGGCCGAATTTCGCGCGCAACTCCTCGGGCAGCGGATCCGGCACCGGGTCGAGCACGTCGAGCACCTGGCGCACGCACGAAAAGATGTCCCAGCTCTGCAATTTCGTGCTGGCGGGATAGATCGGGAAGAAATGGCGTTCGTAGGCGTCCAGCAATTCTTCGCCGCTGGTGGCGCCCGAGGCGTTGGCGATGTTCTTCAGCGACCGCGTCCCGCGGTTGCGTCCGTCCGGCGAGTCGACGATGAGGAACGCCGGGTGCGTCAGCTGCATGACGTTCCGGAAGAACCCGACCTCCCCGGAGAGCATCACCTTGGTGCCCTTGGTCAGGTCCTTCTTCAAGTAGTTCGCGTTGAAGAACGTCGCGGTCACCTTGCTGCGGCCCGAGCCGAGGGTGATGCGGTGGCACAGCTTCTTCGGGTTCTTCTTCATCGGAAACGTCTCGGTTTCGGCGATCGTGTCGACGATGGTGATGTGCTCGCCCATTTCGGGCCGCTCGTCGTCGGAACCCCACCGCGAGGCGCCCTCCGTATAGCTGCGCGGATAGTGGCGCAGCAGGGCGTCGACGGTGCGGATGCCGAAGACCTCGTCGAGCGATTCGGCGGCCTTGGCTCCCACCACGAAGTCCAGCCGGTCGCCCAGCGACACCATCGCTACTCGACCCCGATCAGCAGCGCGTCACCGTGGTGGCCGGTGCGGTAGGTGACCAGTTCGGTCCCGGGGTGGTGGTCGTGCATGTGTTCTTCCAGAATGTCGCCGAGCGCGCCGGCATTGGCATCGGAGCCGTCGATGCCGGCGCCCAGCAGCACCGTCACCAGGTCGCCGCCCGAGGCCAGCAGCAGGTCGAGCAGGCCTATCGCCGCCCCGACCGCATCGGCGGCCACTATCAGCACCTCGTCGCCCGCGATGCCCAGGCCGTCGCCGGGCCGGCAGCGCCCCGCCCAGGTCAGCGCGCTTTCGGTCGCGATGCGCACCGAGCCGTGCCGCGCCGCACCGGCGGCGCGGGCCATGGTGTAGCCGTCGTCCACCGCCTGCCGGTCGGTTTCGTGCACGGCCAGCGCGGCCAGCCCCTGCACCATCGAGCCGGTCGGGATCGGCACCACATCGATGCCCCAGCCGATCGCCGCGGTGCAACCGGCCACCAACTCCTCGGCCGCCACGTAGCCATTGGGCAGCACCATCACCTGTGCGGCGCCGGTGTCCACGATGGCCCGCATCAGTTGGTGCGCGCTGATGTTGGTGACGGGATCGTGCCCGGTCGGTTCGCGTTGCAGCACGCTGGCGCCCTCTCCGGCGAACAGCTCGGCGGCGCCGTCTCCGTCGACCACCGCCAGCACGGCGCGCTCCCGCGTCCAGCCGCCGGCGGGCAGGCCCGGGGCGCCCGAGCTCAGCGCCGAGATGACGATGCGGCTCAGCCGCCCGGCCGCCAGGCCCGCTTCCACGGCGGCGCCGGCGTCGTCGGTGTGCACGTGGACCGAGTACGTGCGCTGCGCCGACGACGGCGCCGACGCGATGCCCACCGAATCGCCCAACTCCCCCAACCGATCCCGCAGCCTGTCCGCCGCCGCGGGCTCGCAGTCGTCCAGCCGGTACATCACCTCGAAGTGGGGCGCCGGGCGCTGCGCGGACGCCTCCGGTTGCAGTTCCCGCGGCGACAGCTCGTACACCGTGCGGGCGGGAGCCTGCCCGGTGATGGTGCAGCGCAGCGCGTCCAGCAGGACCAGCAGTCCGCGCCCGCCGGCGTCCACGGCGCCGGCGTCGGCGAGCACGTCGAGTTGTTCGGGCGTCTTCTCCAGGGCGACCACCGCCGCGTCGCCGGCCGCGATGACCGCCGGCACCAGACCGTCCCCGGCCCGGGCGCACTGCGCGACGGCGTGGGCGGCCGCCCGCAGGACCGAGACGATGGTCCCGGGGATCTCCTCACCGCCCATCGAGCTGATGACCAGCTCCACGCCGCGCTGCAGCGCCGCACCGAGGATCGCGACGTCGATGTGCGACAGCTCGCCCCCGGCATCGGCGGCCGCGGTCGCGGTGACGTCGGCGAGGCCCCGCAGGATCTGCGACAGGATCACGCCGGAATTGCCGCGGGCGCCGTTCAGCGCGCCGGCCGACAGCGCCGCCGCTGCCCGCGCCACGCAGCCCGATCCGGCCTCGGCGCCCGCGTTGGCCTCTGCCAGGGCGGAACGCATGGTGAACAGCATGTTGGCGCCGGTGTCGGAGTCGGCGACGGGGAAGACGTTGAGCCGGTTGATTTCGTCGATGTGCGTGATCAGGTCGCTGACGGCGGTGTGCGCCCAGTCGCGCAGGGTGGTCGCGTCCAGGAGACGATCCTGCGACGTATCCGCAGTGCCCAGTGTGACCCACCTCCTCCGCACCAGTCCCCCGGTGGGCGCCAGCGTAGCCGGGCGCCGGAGCCGCTGCGCTCAGTTGCTCTGCGCCGTTGAGGAAGATCGAACAGTAGCGGACGTATTCGGTCGAGGTAGTCCTCGACGCCACATTTTCCGGCCAAGAAGGTATCGCAGGCGGGTTTAATAGCCCTGCCGGATACCGGGATTGGCCTGGCCCACCAACATGCGCTCATTGCTGCCGTCGCGGCTGACGCCGTAGCGGTTCATCTGATAGTTCATCGACGCGCACGCAGTGGCCACCGGATCCCACGCCGAGTTCGACGTCCCGGGCTGGTGAAAGGCCGCGAAGGTATCCGGCATCACCTGCCACGGGCCCCGCGTGGCGTGCAGCGGGCCGCCGTCGAGCTGGGAAGGCCCATAGGCGTTGCTGTCCGACAGGTTGATCGCACCCGAATGAAACTGCGACTCGTGATCAGCGATGGTCATCATGCCCTCGATCCAGTGACCACGGGCCGCCGCGTCGGTGACCCCGATCCGGGTCAGCGCCTCCTCGAGATAGCCGCGGATCGCCTCGGGTCCGTCGGGCCACACTTCCCGGCCGTCGAAAGCGACCTGCCGCAGCTGGATGCCGCCCTCGCGCACGGCCGCCGCCTCTTGCACCGCAGGACGAGGCGCATCGGGCTGCCACCACCACGTCGCACCGGCCGCTGCCCTGGGGCCCGCCCCGCCCTGCCCGGCGCCGTACTGGCCGCCCACGGCGGTCGGGCAGTTAACCGAGGTGCTTCCGATGGCGACGCTGCCCAGCGCCGCCACCACCAGATAGGCCGTCGCCACCCGGCGCAACCTCGAGACCAACCGTCGTACGCCCACCGGAGAGCCCCGCCGGCTTTCGACGCGGGCTGAACCGGCGGCGTTTTCGGCGCGCGCAACCACCCCGCGCACTCCCCTCAAACCTGCCGATATTTGCTTCCCAGCCTCATCCGCAGCTCCGCGCGGGCCGGCACCGCCGGGAAGAAGACTTCAGCCAAATCGACGCGCCGTCCGCGCCTGACACAGGCAGCGACCGCGCCGACCATCGGCGGCGCTGTCATCCTAGCGACCGGGCACGCCATCCACCCCGGTCAAAGCCCCTACTGTGATCGACTGCATGTCGACCATGCGAGAGGGTTGCAGCGCACAGCAAACCGGCGCGACCGCGCGTAACCGCAGGGTCGGCCCCTGACGACCGTTTTGGTGGTTGCCGGAGGAGTCGGTATCCTCAGGTGTGCCCGGTGCAACCTGGGCTGTCCCGGCCGAATTGCCGGACCCCCGAGATTTGAGGAGCTTGAACAATGGCCGCTGTGTGCGACATCTGCGGGAAAGGCCCCGGCTTCGGTAAGTCGGTGTCACACTCCCACCGCCGCACCAGCCGCCGGTGGGACCCCAACGTTCAGACCGTGCACGTCGTCACCCACCCGGGCGGCAACAAGCAGCGCCTGAACGTCTGCACCTCCTGCATCAAGGCCGGCAAGGTCGTCCGGGGCTGACGGCAGCCGTTGTTCACATGACGACGTGGCCGGCGTCCACCGGGATCGCCGCGCCGGTGATGTAGCGCGATCGCGGCCCGGCAAGCCAGAGCACCGCTTCGGTGACGTCCTGCGCCTCGACCAGCGGCACGTCGGGTAGCAGCGTCTGCGACAGGGCCGGGTTGGGGTTCTCCAGCATCCGGTTCACCACGAAATCGTTGAGGATCATCGGCGTCGCAACCCCGCTCGGGTGGATCGAATTGACCCGAATCTTGTGCGGCGCATAGGCATTCGCCGCCGAGCGCATCAACCCCACCACACCGTGTTTGGACGCGGCGTAGGCGAACATCGCCGCGCTGCCGTCGCCACCGCGGCCGGTCAGGCCCTGTGACGAGCTGACCAGCACCACCGAGCCGCCCCGGCCCTTGCGCACGATCGAGGGCACCGTCGCCAGCAGCGTGTGCCACACACCCTTGAGGTTGGTGTCGACGATCGTGTTGAACACCGGTTCGGACTCGGGGTCGGTGACGCCGATGGCCACCACCCCGGCGTTGGCGACGACGATGTCGATGTCGCCGAGCTCGTCGACGCCGGCCTGCACCCCGGCCTGCAGCGCCTGGAGGTCGCGGACGTCCGCGGCGACGGACACCGCCTTGCGACCGGCCGCCTGGACCAGCTGTACGGTCTCGGCGAGCTCGGATTCGGTCCCCAGGGCGTAGGGGATCGCCTCGAGGTCGGCGCAGATGTCGACGGCGATGATGTCGGCGCCCTGCTCGGCCAGCGCCACGGCGTGGCTGCGGCCCTGGCCGCGCGCGGCGCCGGTGATGACGGCCACCGTGTTGTCGAAGTCGCCCATGACTACACCTCCAGTTGTGTGCCGGTCTCGCGTTCGGCGAAGGTCACCAGCCGCGCGGCCGTGTCGTAATCGCAGGCCAGCGGCGTGCGGCCGATCAGCACCGGGCCGCCGCGCAGCCCGAACCTGCCGCTGACCCCGACGTAACTGCCCGGCGGGATCGGCTCGCTGATGCAGTACAGCGTCGGCGCCGCGCCCTCGTCGATGTCGTTGGCCAGCCGGTCGGCCACCACCTTGACCCCTTTGTGGGCCAGCGACATCAGCGGTGAGTCGCCGAGGTTCGACAGGTTGGAGGCCACCCACCCCGGGTGGGTGAGCTGCGTGACGATCGGCGATCCGGCCGCGCGCAGCCTGCGGTCCAGCTCCAGGCCCCACAGCATGACCGCGAGCTTCGACTGCGCGTAGGCGCCCAGCCTCGTCCACTTGTGCCGGCGCAGATGCAGGTCGTCCAGGTGCAGCGTCGCCGACCGGTGTGCGTCGGAGCCGACGTTGATGATCTGCGAACGCACCCTTCCCAGCAGCAGATTGGTGAGCGCGAACGGTCCGAGCAGGTTGGTGCCCAGTGTCATCTCGAAGCCGTCGACCGTCTCGGTGCGCCGGTCGGTCAGGGCACCGGCGTTGTTGATCAGGATGTCGACCGGCCCGTCGATCAGATCCGCGAAGGCACGCACCGACGACAGGTCGGCGAGGTCGAGCTTGACCACAGCGGTCGACCCACCCATTTCGGTGGCGCGTTGCTTCCCGAGTTCGGTGTTGCGCACCGCCAGGATCACGTGCGCCCCGGCTTTGGCGAGCGCACGCGCCGTGCCGAGCCCGACGCCGTTGGTTGCCCCGGTCACGATCACGCGTTTGCCGGTCAGGTTGCCGAGCCGGCTCGGCGTCCACGGTAGGGTCACGGCGATCAGAGTAATGGTCGGTTCTATGTAAGTTGGACCGGTTCTGCCAACATTGTTGCGGAACAGAGCGGAAGACTCCCGAGGCGGTTCGACAATGAGTGACAGCGCCACCGAGATCACCAACCTCATCTACACCTATGCGCAGCTTCTCGACGGCGGCGACCTGGACGGCGTGGCCCGGTTATTCGAGCACGGCCGCATCTGCGGGATCCAGGACGGCCCGCCCGAGACGGTGTTCGCCGGTTCCGCCCGGGTGCGGGAGATGTATGACATGGCCACCCGGATCTACGAGGACGGCACCCCGAAGACCAAACACAACACGACCAATGTGCAGCTCTACATCGACGAGGCGGCCGGGACCGCGCAGAGCACGTCCTATTACTGCGTCACGCAGGCCACCGATGAGTTGCCGCTGCAGGTCATCGTGACCGGGCATTACAAGGACACGTTCCACCGCGTGGACGGAGCCTGGCGCTTCGACAGCCGCACCATGTTCGTCGACCAGGTCGGCGACGTCAGCCGGCATCTGAAGTTCTGACCCGTGGCATCCGCGAGCGCGTCCGACGGCCCGTTCGACCCGGCCGCCGTGCTGGCCGAGGCGCAACGCAAGGAAGAGCTAAGCGATTGGGGCCCAGGCGAATTCGACGGCGCGCTGCGGATGTTGCTGGCCGACTATGCCCGCACCGACCTCAACGGCCTCAATGCCCAGGGCGTGCACATCCTGCGGTCCGGCATCGTGCACAGCCTGCGGATGCGGCTGCGCGCGCAGGAGTGGATCCGCCGGCACCCGGAGATCCTCGACGAGCGGGTGGCCGCGCCGATCGTGGTCGTCGGGATGATGCGCAGCGGCACCACGCTGCTGCAGCGGCTGCTGGCCGCCGACCCGCGCTTCGTCTGCGCCTACGGCTGGGAGGTCGTCGAGGTCGCGCCGCGCCTGGACCATCGGTTCACCGACGCGCCCGATCCGCGCATCGCGATCAGCGAAGCGCGCGAAGCGAAATCCCGCGAACTGGCGCCCGAATTGTTCTCGATTCATCCGATGTATGCCAGGGAGGCCGAGGAGGAGATCGTCTTTTTGGCCGACGCGTTCTTGTCGCACGTTCCCGAGTCGGGGGCGCACCTGCCGCGGTACCGGTCCTGGCTCGACGACCAGGACTTCTCCCCCGCTTACGGCTATCTCCACCGGATGCTGCAGTTCCTGCAGTGGCAGAAACGGCAGCGGGGCGCCCACGGCCGGCGCTGGGTGCTCAAATCCCCTGCGCACCTTGGGTATTTGCATCTATTGCGTGCCCAGTTCCCCGACCTGCACCTCGTGCACATGCATCGCGACCCGCGCACCACCATCGCGTCGGGGGCCAGCCTGAACGCGACCCTGCACGCGATGCACGCCGATGCCGTCGATGTGCACCGGGTCGGTGCGCAATGGCTGGAGCGGATGGGCTGGACCAATGACCGGGCGATGGCGATCCGCGACGGCTGGACCGATCAGGATGCCGTGGTCACCGACATCGGGTTCGACGAGGCGGTGGCCGACCCGATCGGCCAGGTGGCCCGCGTCTACGACGCCGTCGGCCTGCCGCTGACCGCGCAGGCCGAGGACGCGATGCGGCGCTGGCTGGCCCACCGCCCCCGTGAGGTGCCGCGGCCGCCTTACGGACTGGAGCCCTACGGCCTGCGTCCCGAGCAGGTCGATGAGCGATTCACGTTGTACAACAAGCGTTTCGGACGGCAAATCGGAGGAACTGCGCATGCCTGAACACCCGGTCGCGACGGCGTCCCAGCACGAGCAGGAGCTGGCGGCCCTCGACCTGATCGAGCACCCTACCGTCAAGGCCGCCTACGGCGCGGTCGCCGAGACCTGGCTCGGTCGCGCCAAGGCGTCGGAGGCGATGCGCGAACGGTTCGACGACGCGTTCGCCGAGGTGATGTTCTCGGCGGCGGTGTGGTCGTCCAATCAGGACAAGCTGCGACCGAAGGTCAGTTGCATCACCCGGCTCGCGCACCCGGTGGACGGCCGTCGCATTCCCGGATCGCGGTGGGGCATCGACAATCCCGACAGCGTGTACCGGGTGATCCCGATCTCCGGCGACGAGCGCTACGAGATCCACGGCCGGGTCGGCGAGCACCGGATGACCGAGAACTACTTCACGCTGTGGGACGCGCGCATGGGGACCGTCGCCGTCCTCAACGGCCGCACCATGCAGGTCGACTCCGACGGCAGCTACACCATCACCGTCGACTCCGAGCCGGCCAACGGCCGGCCCAACCACGTGCAGACCTCGCCGGAGGCCCACGAGTTCTACATCCGCGACGTGCTGCTGGACTGGGACCTCGACGACCCGAATCATATTGAGGTGCAACGCCTTGGCGGTCCGCCGGCCGCCCCGGCGCGCACACTCGACGAACAGGCCGAGGCCACCGCGGCGATGATGGATTACTTCGCCAACTTCACCGGCAAGCTGAGCCACGGCGTGTACAAGATGCCCGCCAACCATTTCAATCTCGCCTGGTCGGCCGACAAGGTCGGCGCGATGCGCAACCAGGTCTACGTGATGGGCCGGTTCGACCTCGCCCCCGACGAGGCATTCGTCGTCGACCTGAATGACGGTGGCGCCGAATACTTCACGGTGCCGCTGAGCAACATCTGGGGCACGACACTGAATCTCGTCGACCGAACCGGCAGCCTCAACAAGGCGCAGTCGGTGGCCAACGAGGACGGCAGCTACACCTACGTGATCTCGCCCGTCGACCCCGGCGTGGCGAACTGGATCGACTCCGACGGCCTGCGGGAGGCCATCTTGACGTTGCGGATGGCGGAGTTCGGTGAGTCCGGCCCGCGCGAAGACCTCGGGGCGCGCGGCCGGGTGGTCAAGCTGGACCGGCTCGACGCCGAGGTGGCGCACCTGCCGCGGGTGAGCGAACAGCAGCGCGCGACCGACCTCGCACAGCGGCGCAACGCCTACCTGCGCCGCCTGCCGGAAGGGACGATCTGACGTGTCACGCTGGCTGATCACGGGATGCTCCACGGGCTTCGGGCGCGAAATCGCGCGCGCCGCACTGCAAGCCGGCCACAGCGTGGTGGTGACCGCGCGGCGGGCCGAGGCGGTGGCCGACATCGCCGACGAATTCGGGGACCGGGCCGTGGCCGTCGCCCTCGACGTCACCGATGCCGCCCAGATCGCGGCGGCGGTGTCCGCGGCAGACGAGGCATTTGGCGGGGTCGACGTCCTGGTCAACAACGCCGGCCACGGCTACCTGTCCTCGGTGGAAGAGGGTGAGGACGCCGAGGTCCGAAAGCTGTTCGACGTCAACTACTTCGGGGCCGTCGACATGATCAAGGCGGTGCTGCCCGCCATGCGCGCCCGCGGGTCGGGACACATCATCAACATCTCCTCGATGACCGGCCTGGTGGCCAACCCGCCCAACGCCTACTACTCCTCGACCAAGTTCGCGCTCGAGGCTCTGACCGAGGCGCTGGCCGCCGAGGTGCGCCCGCTGGGCATCAAGGTGACCGCGATCGAGCCCGGCGCGTTTCGCACCGACTGGGCGACGCGGTCGATGAAGGAATCGGGCAGCCCGATCGCCGACTACGCCGACGTGGCGGCGCGCAAGGACCTGATCAAGCAGTTCGCCGATCACCTACCCGGCGACCCGCGCAAGGTCGCCGAAGCGGTGCTGATGGTGACCACGCTCGACGAGCCGCCGCTGCGGCTACTGCTGGGCCGTGACGTGCTGAAGGCCATGCGCGACAAGCTCGCCGCGCTCTCGGCGTCGATCGAAGAGTGGAAGGCCGTCACGAAGGACGTGAATTTCGCGGACTGATGGCGCCACTCAGTCCCGCACGATGAGGACCGTCTTACCGGCGCGGCCCCTGCCGTGGTCGCGGCTTTCGAACGCCTCCCGGCCCTGGTCGAGCGCGAATGTCTGGGCGATCGCGACGTGCAACCGGTCGCCGTCGACCAGCGCGGCGAGTTCGTCGAGCTGGCCCCGGTTCGGTGTGACAATGAAAAAGGTTGCGGTGACACCGAATTGCTCGGCCCGGCCCTCTGGAGGCGGTGCGGACAGGGTGACCAGCCGGCCACCGCGGCGCAGCACGCCGAACGACCGCTCCAATGTCGGCCCGCCCACCGTGTCGATGACGACGTCGTAGCCGGCACCGGGTTCGTCGAACGCCTCGGTGCGCACGTCGATCACCCGCTGCGCGCCGCACCCGCGCAGCAGGTTGGCGGTGTCGCTGCGCACGGTCGCGGTCACCCGCGCGCCCAGCAGCGCGGCCAGCTGAACCGTCAGCAGGCCCACTCCCCCGGCACCGCCGTGCACCAGCACGCTCTCGCCGGGTTGCACGGCGGCGTGGTCGACCAGCGCCTGCAGGGCGGTCAGCCCGGCCAGCGGCAGCGCGGCGGCGACGGTGTGCGACACGGTCGACGGCTTGGTCGCCAGGTCGGCGGCGGGCACGACGACGAAATCGGCCGCCGCGCCGTCACGGTCGAACCCGATCAACCCGTACACCTCGGCGCCCGGCGCGAAATCCGACACGTCGGCGGCGACCGCTTCGACCACGCCGGACACCTCGTGTGAGGGGATCACCGGGAGGCGGCTGGCGCCGTCGCGGGTCCAGGTCTCCTCCCACGTCAGCTCGTCGAAGGTGATCCCGGCCGCGTGTACCGCCACCAACACCTCACCCGCGGCAGGCACCGGTCGCGGGGCCCGTTCGAGCACCAGCTGCTCCGGGCCGCCCCGCCGGTGCGCGCGCAGCGCGGTCATCTCGGTCATGGCAGGCGCCAGTCGATCGCGTCGGCGCCCATGCCGGTCAGCAATTCGTTGGCGCGGCTGAACGGGCGTGAACCGAAGAACCCGCGCGACGCCGACAGCGGGGACGGATGCGGTGACTCGATGGCCACGCAATTTCCCTGGGCGAGAATGGGTTTGAGGGTCGACGCGTCGCGGCCCCACAGGATCGCCACCAGGGGCCGCGACCGCTCGGTCAGCGCCCGGATGGCCCATTCGGTCACCGCCTCCCAGCCCTTGCCGCGGTGCGACGCCGGATTGCTGGGCCGCACCGTGAGCACCCGGTTCAGCAGTAGCACGCCGCGCTGCGCCCAGGGCGTCAGGTCGCCGCAGGAGGGCTGCGGATGGCCCAGGTCCGCGGTGTACTCCTGAAAGATGTTGGCCAGACTGCGTGGCAACGGCCGCACGTCGGGCGCCACCGAAAAGCTCAGCCCCACAGCGTGTCCGGGCGTCGGGTACGGGTCCTGCCCGACGATCAGCACCCTGACGTCGTCGAAGGGATAGGTGAAGGCGCGCAACACATTCGGTCCGGCCGGCAGGTACCTGCGCCCGGCCGCGATCTCGGCCCGCAGGAACTGCCCCATCCCGGCCACCTGGTCGGCCACCGGCGCCAGCGCACTCGCCCACCCCGGCTCGACCAGTTCCCCCAGCGGACGCGCGGTCATCATCGGCTCTCCGCGATCGCGTAAACGGTCACCGCGTCACCCTAATACGACTGCCAGCCGGCGTAGCCGTTCCACTCTCGATCGTCGACGAGCACCCGCGCCGGCCCGTCGAGAACCCGCCCGATGATCCGCCAACCGGCCGGCGCGGGGCCGGCGAAACACGCGACCAGGGCGTGGTCCTCGCCGCCGCCGAGCACCCAGTGCCACGGATCGGCGCCCACGGCGGCGGCGGCCGCGGCCAGCGCATCGCGGTCCGCGGCCAGCGCCGCCGTCGACAGATCCATGCCCACCCCCGACGCCTCGGCGACATGGCGCACATCGGCGATCAGGCCGTCGGAGATGTCGATCATCGCCTGCGCACCCGAGGCCGCCGCCACCGCTCCCTGGCCATAGGGCGGCTCCGGCACCAGATGCCGGCGCCGCAGCTCGCCGAACTCCGTGATCTCCTTGCGCCACAGGGAAAGTCCGGCCGCCGAGCGGCCCAGGTCCCCGGCGACGGCGATCATCGCACCGGGCTGCGCGCCGGATCGCCGCACCGGCGCGCGCCCGTCCGACTCGCCCAGCACCGTCACCGAGATGACCCACTGTGGGCAGTGCACCAGGTCACCGCCGGCGATGCCGGCGCCGACCCGCTGCGCCTCGTCCCACATCCCGTCGACCAGCGCGTCCACCTGCGCCGCCGGCGTATCACCGGGCGCGCCGAAGGCGACCACGAAGGCCGTCGGCCGCCCGCCCATGGCCTCGATGTCCGCGGCGTTCTGGGCGATCGCCTTGCGGCCGATGTCGTGCGGCGTCGACCAGTCCAGCCGGAAGTGCCGGTCCTGCACCAGCATGTCGGTCGACACCAGGGCGCGCCCATCACCGGCCGTCACCAGCGCGGCATCGTCTCCGGGCCCGAGCACGACCGCGGGGGGCTGCCGGCGGCCCCGCACCAGGCGATCGATCACGGCGAACTCACCGAGCTGTTGCAGCGACGGGGACTCGCCCGATTCGTCTGGCACGCCACCCACGATAGGGCTCCCGGCGCCGCGCGGACCGCCCCGAGAATAAATTGGCGTAAGGGTCAACGAAGGCGATAGTGGTGAGCAGAAATGGGAGGTGCGCGGCGGTGGCAACCGAACCGGAAGCCGATGGCGGACCACCGCGTGCGCTGATCATCGCCGCCATCGTGCTGGCCGTCGCGACGATCGGCGTGATCCTGGCCATCGCGGCGACCCGCCAGGCGCCCCCGCGCGCGGTCGCGGTGGCCGCGGTACCGGCGCCGCAGGCCGACGGGTCCGGCTGCCGCGCGTTGCTGGGTGCGCTGCCGCAGCGGCTCGGCGATTACCAGCGCGCGCCCCTCGAGCAGCCGGCGCCCGAGGGCGCCGCCGCCTGGCGCGCCGGCCCGGACAGCGACCCGGTGGTGCTGCGCTGCGGGCTGGACCGCCCGGCCGAGTTCGTGCTCGGCGCCCCCATCCAGGTCGTCGACCGGGTGCAGTGGTTCCAGGTGAGTTCCGAACAGCAGTCCGCCGGCGACGCGGGCAGATCGACCTGGTACGCGGTGGACCGCGGGGCCTACGTGGCGCTCACGCTGCCGACCGGGTCGGGCCCGACACCGATCCAGCAGATTTCCGAGGTGATCGACCGCAGCATGCCCGCGACGCCCATCGACCCCGGCCAGCCCGGTTAGTGCCAGTCAGCGCAGGCCGACGCCGCGGGCCAACGCCGTCTCGACCATCGTCGCCAGCAGCGTCGGATAATCCACGCCGCTGGCCGCCCACATCCTCGGGTACATCGAGATCGTGGTGAATCCCGGCATCGTGTTGATCTCGTTGAGCACCGGCCCGTCCTCGGTGAGGAAGAAGTCCACCCGGGCCAGCCCCTGACAATCGATGGCCTTGAACGCCCGGACCGCCAATTGCCGTATCACGTCGGCGATTTCGTCGTCCACCTTGGCGGGCACATCCAGTTCGGCCGCGTCATCGAGGTATTTGGTCGAGAAGTCGTAGAACGAATCCTCGCGGCCACGCACCCCGGCCACCCGGATCTCGCCCAGCGTGCTGGCTTCGACTGTGCCGCCGGGCATTTCGAGTACGCCGCACTCCAACTCCCGGCCGACGATCGCCGCCTCGACGATGACCTTGGGATCATGTTGGCGCGCGGCCGCGACGGCGGCGTCCAGCTGATCCCAGCTCGACACCCGGCTCACCCCGATCGAGGAGCCGCCCCGCGCGGGTTTGACGAAGACCGGCAGGCCCAGCCGCTCGCACTCCTCGGGGCGCAGCCTGGAACGCGACGGGCGCAGCACCGCGTAGTCACCGACCGGCAATCCCTCGGCGGCGAACAGCTTCTTGGTGAATTCCTTGTCCATGCCGGCCGCGCTGGCGATCACCGACCGGAAACTGCCCGAGGTGACCGCCGCATCGGGCACCGAACTGGCGCTACCCGCCGATCCCCGGCGCAGCGGCCAGTTGGTGTCCCTGGCGCCCGGCGCCACCGAGGTCTTAGCGTCGGTCGACGTGGTCTTTCCGGTGCTGCACGGCCCCTACGGCGAGGACGGCACGATCCAGGGCCTGCTGGAGCTCGCCGGTGTGCCCTACGTGGGGGCCGGTGTGCTGGCCAGCGCGGCCGG
>NZ_LZKY01000116.1:0-1653 GCF_001673055.1 Mycobacterium sp. 1245801.1 | reverse complement strand
CATGGGATCGTCTTCGTCGCGACGCGGTAGCGGTCGGTGGCCGACAACGTCAACCCGCCGAGCGGGTCGACGTCGAAACACACCGCCTTGATGCTCGAGTACCCGTCGCCGCGGTGCACCGCGAAACTGGTTTGCGCGATCGCCTCCGCGAACTGTCCGGCGTCCACGCTGCCCGCGTCGGCCGGCCGCGTCGGCAGGTCTGGGTACTCACTCCCCAGCATGGTGGGCAACGTGAACTCTGCGGCCCCGCACAGGATGCGTGCAGTACCACCCTCAGTCTTGAACTCCACCGGCTTGCGTGCCAGCGCCTTGCTGATCGCCTGCAGCAGGCGCCCGGACACCAAGGTGGTTCCCAGTGATGTCACATCCGCCCCAGCGCTTGTCACGGCGGCAACTTCGTAGTCGAACGCCTCCAGGATCACGTAACCGGAGCCGCTGGTGAGTCGGATCGCGCCGAGCAGCGGGTTCAACGGCTTCGCCGGCAACGCCCGCGCCACCCAGTTGATCGCATCCGCGAACTCGTCGCGAGTAATCGTGAACTGCAAATCGGACATAAGGATCGTCACTCCTGGTGTGTGGGCCGCCGTCAATCGGCCGTTGCGTACACCATAGACCGGATCGTTTGACGCAATAACGTCTAGCGTTTGATGAACCGCGCCGACGCCACGAAAGTGCCCACCAGATAGAACGGGTCCACCCGCCGGTGCAGCCGGTTCGCCAAGTGCAGCGCCGTGACCGCGATCGCGCCGGTCGTGAGGACCGGGTGGGCGACGACACCGCGGCGGGCGGCGTCGGTCAACTGCTCCCCTTGCGGGCAGAACATGTCCCAAGCTGCGACGTAAGCCCCGAGCGCCACCCAGGCGCGGCAGCCCGGACGCATGTCACAGCTCCCGCTGCAATTCCGCGGGGGGCTCCGGCATGGTGCCCGTGTTGTTGACGGTGGCCCAACGGATCACCTCGCGGAGGTGCGCGACCGCGATCCGGTACAGCGACTCCCAACGCGACGCCCGCTCCTCGGCGATCACCGCCCGGGTCTCCGCCGAGTCGATGCGCCGTTCAGCCGCGGTCGCGCGGGACTCCACAGCCTCGAGTCGGTCGAGCAGCAGCTTGCGGTCCTTCTGCGTGCTGGCCGCGCAGAGCGCATCCCACGCGTTCCTGGGTGTGTCGGGTGGTGACGTGTTCAACTTGTTCCACCTCGACTGGAAAGCCGCCCTCGGTGTTTCCGGCGGCGCCGCCTTAGTTGCGGTGCTGCACAAGGTTGTGGAGTACCGGATCCCGGTGTCTGTCAGCGACCCGGCGCCCGCAGTAGCCACCCCAGCGCCGCCGCCGCTGCCGGCTCCTGCCGCGGAACCCGTGCCAGCCGTCGCCCCGGTCCCGGCCGCGGCTGCTGTGCCGGCTGAACCGCCGGCCGCTGATGCCGCGCCGGCGACATGAGCACCGCTGAAGTGATCGCCCTCGTCAGCGCAATCGCCGCCCCACTGCTCACATTCCTGGGTGTCGTGATCGGCGCCTGGCGCGGCCGGGCGGACGGTAAACGGCAATCCGAACAGGCGCTTCGGGAACTCGAGGTCAAGGCCCGCCTCGCCAGCGAGCAGGCGGCCGATGAGGCCCGGAACAAGGTGACCGAAGCGTGGGAGGCTTACGCGGCCAGCA
>NZ_LZKY01000115.1:0-781 GCF_001673055.1 Mycobacterium sp. 1245801.1 | reverse complement strand
GACGCTACCTCTAGTGGTATCCGGTCATGTCAGTTCCGGACGCAGCGCCTCACTGCTGTCGCTCCTCGCGAAGCTGGTCGATCAGGGTGGTACTCGGTGCGTGATCATTTGCCACCAAAGCCGCGCACCAAGCGCGCGACACCAACTGCAGATCGGCGTCAATCGCTTCGATATCGCGCATGTCCGAATGCTAAGCCGAGGCAGCGCTTCGCTCACTTCACCCCGGCGAACGGCGCAGATTCTTTATCTCGAAGGTGACTGATCGCTGGCGTAAGACCACCGACTTTATGCGGCCGTCAGCATCGGTTTGAGGCAGATCGTCGTCGGACCGGCCTGACGTCGCTGGGATTCGCTAGTGAGATGAAGCCGTGTCTGCGCTGCGTCGAGGCTAGTACATAGTGAATAGCGGCCAACGGCGTCCGCCCGTAATTTTCTACCCATGCGAGACCTCGCGACCATCGATGGCGAATCCGCCTGGTGACGCGAGCGCGCCTAGCGGCTCGATAACTCTGCGACGGCATTCCAGTACCACATTGATCGATCAGGCGCTCGACGAGCGAACGGCGGCAAATTGCACCGCAGCGTCGGCTTGAACCGGCGTGGAGAGGTTACCAGCGGGGTAGCGTCATAGCTGCTCCAGAAGAACAGGGTGCGGTTTTACGGGCGGTGCAATGCAGCTGAAATGGATTAGCGTTGCCGGTCTGATCGCCAGAGCTGGCGGTGACCCATGGGCGATCAACCAGAGCTTGCAGGCCGGTAGCCCTTTTCAGATCTCTCAACT
>NZ_LZKY01000114.1:0-10931 GCF_001673055.1 Mycobacterium sp. 1245801.1 | reverse complement strand
TCGCCGAGCGGGTGCTCGGCCTACCCCGAGAGGTGAAGGGATGAGCCTGTCCGAAGCCCCGAAAGAGATTGCCGGACACGGACTTCTGCAGGGCAAGGTGGTGGTCGTCACCGCCGCCGCGGGCACCGGCATCGGCGCGTCGACGGCACGACGGGCGCTGGCAGAGGGGGCCGACGTGGTGATCTCGGATCACCACGAACGCCGGTTGGGGGAGACCGCCGACCAGCTCACCGCGCTCGGCCAGGGCAGGGTCGAAAGCGTGCTGTGCGACGTGACGTCGACCGCGCAGATCGATGCGCTGTTCGCGTCGGCGACCGCGCGGATGGGACGCGTCGACGTCCTGGTGAACAACGCCGGGCTGGGCGGGCAGACGCCGGTGGTCGACATGACCGACGAGGAGTGGGACCGGGTCCTGGACGTCACCCTGACGTCGGTGTTCCGCGCCACCCGCGCGGCGCTGCGCTACTTCCGTGACGCACCGCACGGCGGAGTGATCGTCAACAACGCCAGCGTCCTGGGCTGGCGGGCTCAGCACTCGCAGGCGCACTATGCCGCCGCCAAGGCCGGCGTGATGGCGCTGACCCGTTGCAGCGCAATCGAAGCCGCGGAGTACGACGTGCGGATCAACGCGGTGTCGCCGAGCATCGCGCGACACAAGTTTCTGGAGAAGACGTCGTCGGCCGATCTGCTCGACCGGCTGTCGGCCGGCGAAGCCTTCGGGCGCGCCGCCGAACCGTGGGAGGTGGCGGCCACCATCGCGTTCCTCGCCAGCGACTACTCCAGCTACCTGACCGGCGAGGTCATCTCGGTGTCCAGTCAGCACCCATGAGCTGCGATATCGCTGACTAGCGCCGGTCCGCGACGTGTTTACAATTGTCGACCAACGCGGTTGACGCAGGTGGGAGGGTGCAGTGAGCGACGGACCGGGTCACCGACCGTGGGGTGAGAACCCGCCTCCCGCAAGCACACCCGGCCAGCCACCGGGTGCCCCGTGGCAATCCGACGCGGGTTGGCCGCAGCACTGGGGTCAAGGGGGTCAGCCAACCCCTTTCGGGCAGCCCGCGTACGGGGGGTGGCCCTCGCCACCGCCGGTCACCGTCGCCCAGTTCAACGGGCCGCAGGGCGGTCCCGGGCAACGCAATCGCAAGCCGTGGATCATCGGGCTGAGCGTGGCCGCCGCGGTGCTTGTCGTGGTTGTCATCACCGTGATCGCGGTCAACAGTGGCGGCGGGTCGGGCAGCGCCGGTGATGCCGCCAAGGGTTACCTCGAGGCGCTGGCCCGCGGCGATGCGCAGGCCGCGCTGTCGTACAGCACCGATCAGCCGGCGTCCAAGGAGTTCCTGACCGACGACATCCTCAAGCGGCAGATCGCGCGGTGGCCGATCACCGACATCAAGATCCTCGACGACAATTCCGCGCACGCTTTCGGTTTCGGGCAGGTGCACGTGTCGGCGAAATTCGGCGAGAACACCTCGGACGTGACCATGTCGATCAAGAAGGCGGGCAGCGACTGGAAACTCGACCACGCCGCGATCAAGGTGGACACGCTGAACGCGGGCATCGAGCAGGCCGCCGTCAAAACCGCGACGTTCTTCGGCAAGCCCGTCGGCACCGCGCCGGTGTACGTCTTCCCCGGTTGGCTGGACGTCTCCAGCAGCAACCCGAATCTGGCCGTCAACACGAAAAAGCCCTTCCTGCTTGACAATCTGACGACATCGGGCGCGTACTTCAACGACCTGGAATTCAAACTCAGCGACAAGGGGTTGGCCGCGACCAGCTCCGCGATATCGGCGGCGCTGGCCAGTTGCGCGAACTCGAACCAACTGCGACCGGCCGACTGCCCGCAGCACGCCTTCGACTACGACCTGGTGGACGGGACCGCCGCCTGGGGCAAACCGGACATCAGCGGCCTCAAGATCAACCTGTTCGATCCCTTCCGACTCGAGGCGTCCTTCTCCGGGTCGGTCAACTTCCCGCTGACGGCCCAGACCCGGTCGGGCGGCACCAAGACGAGCGTCGTCGACACCTTCGTGTCCGGCAACGCCGACGAGTCGCAGAATCCGCCGGTGGTCTCGCTGCGCTGACGTTCCTGACGGAGCGGCCGCGGATCGGAAACCAAGGCGTCGGTGGCCAAGCAAGCGCTTGGTTGATACTCTGATCGGGTGGACCGAGTGCCCGGTCAGGCGAACAGCCGGCGAGACGAGCTACTGGAGCTCGCCGCGACGATGTTCGCCGAGCGTGGATTGCGCGCCACCACCGTCCGGGACATCGCCGACAGCGCCGGCATTCTGTCCGGCAGCCTGTATCACCACTTCTCCTCCAAGGAGGAGATGGTCGACGAACTGTTGCGCAGTTTCCTGGACTGGCTGTTCGCGCGCTATCGCGAAATCGTCGACAGCGAGGCCAACCCCCTGGAGCGGCTCAAGGGGCTGTTCATGGCGTCGTTCGAGGCGATCGAGCACCGGCACGCGCAGGTCGTCATCTACCAGGACGAAGCCCAGCGGTTGTTGTCTCAGCCCCGGTTCTCCTACATCGAGGACATGAACCGGCAACAGCGCAAGATGTGGCTCGAGTTGCTCAATCAGGGCGTCGAACAGGGGTATTTCCGGCCCGACCTCGACGTCGACCTGATCTACCGCTTCATCCGTGACACCACCTGGGTGTCGGTGCGCTGGTATCAACCCGGCGGACCGCTCACCGCGGAGCAGGTGGGCCAGCAATATCTCGCCATCGTGCTTGGCGGGATCACTGCGGAATCAAAGAACATCGAAGAAGGAGTCTGAAATGCCTGAGGCGTACGTCATCGACGCTGTGCGTACCGCGGTCGGCAAGCGCGGCGGGTCGCTGGCCGGAATTCACCCGGTGGATCTCGGTGCGCTGGGATGGCGCGGCCTGCTCGACCGGGTCGACGTCGATCCCGCCGCCGTCGACGACGTGATCGCCGGCTGTGTCGATGCCATCGGCGCGCAGGCCGGCAACATCGCCCGGCTCTCGTGGCTGGCCGCGGGCTATCCCGAAGAGGTTCCCGGCGTCACCGTCGACCGGCAGTGCGGATCCAGCCAGCAGGCCATTTCCTTTGGCGCGCAAGCGGTCCTGTCCGGCACCGCCGATCTGATCGTCGCCGGCGGCGTGCAGAACATGAGCCAGATCCCGATCTCGTCGGCCATGACGGTCGGCGAGCAGTTCGGATTCACCTCACCGACAAACGAATCCAAGCAGTGGCTGCACCGCTACGGCGACCAGGAGATCTCACAATTCCGCGGCTCCGAGCTGATCGCGGAGAAGTGGAACCTGTCCCGCGAAGAGATGGAGCGCTACGCGCTGACCAGCCACGAGCGCGCGTTCGCGGCCATTCGCGGCGGCCACTTCGACAACGAAATCATCACCGTGGAAACCGAATCCGGGCCGTTCCGGGTTGACGAGGGGCCGCGCGAGTCGTCGCTGGAGAAGATGGCCGGGCTCAAGCCACTGGTCGAGGGGGGCCGGTTGACGGCGGCCATGGCCAGCCAGATCTCCGATGGTGCCAGTGCCGTCCTGCTCGCGTCCGAAAAGGCCGTCAAGGAGCACAACCTGACGCCGCGGGCACGCATCCACCACATCAGCGCCCGCGCCGCCGACCCGGTGTTCATGCTGACCGGGCCCATCCCGGCGACCCGCTACGCGCTGGACAAGACCGGGCTGTCCATCGACGACATCGACACCGTCGAGATCAACGAGGCGTTCGCGCCGGTGGTGTTGGCCTGGCTCAAGGAGATCAAGGCCGACCCGGAGAAGGTCAACCCCAACGGGGGCGCGATCGCGCTCGGTCACCCGCTGGGTGCCACCGGCGCCAAGCTGTTCACCACCATGCTCAACGAGCTGGAGCGCATCGGTGGCCGCTACGGGCTGCAGACGATGTGCGAGGGCGGCGGCACGGCCAATGTCACGATCATCGAGCGCCTCTGACCTCGTGCAGCACTCGCTTCCGTCGTCCAGTGTGAAAGCTACGACGCGTCAACCGCGTTTCGCGTCGTAGGATTCACATTCGCGAGGTTGTCGGTGCGGGTTGGCACCATCGGCGGCATGACGGAGCTCTTCCTGGGCAGTGAGGCCCTGGCGGCAAAAGTGATGCCCGAGCGGGCAATGCGTTCCCTCTTCGAGCCTGTCCACCCGGGTGTCTACGCCCCCGGCGGCATCGCGCTGACGGCGCGCGAACGCGCGCGGGCGGCATGGCTTTGGTCGCGACGCAACGGCGTCATCGCGGGGAACTCGGCAGCGGCGATGCTCGGGGCAAAGTGGGTGAGTCCGACGCTCGATGCTGAGCTGGTGCACGGCAATCGCCGCCCACCCGCCGGCATCGTCGTGCACAGCGAGACACTGCTCCCCGGTGAGGTAGTCGAAGTCGACGGCATGCCAGTGACCAGTCCGGCACGCACCGCTTTCGATGTTGGACGGTGGACATCGTCGCGGCTGTCCGCGGTGCAGCGGCTGGATGCGCTGGCGAACGTCACCGACGTCAAAATCAGCGACATCGAAGCCGTGCTGGCCGAGCATCGCGGCACGCGCGGCCTGGGTCGGCTCAAAGCGGTGCTGCCGCTGGTGGACAGCGGCGCGGAGTCTCCGCAGGAGACCCGTACTCGGCTGGTGCTGATCGACGCGGGTTTGCCTGTGCCACAGACACAGATCCGAGTGTGCGACGACTACGGCGACTTCGTTGCCCGCATCGACATGGGGTACCGCGAGCTGCGCGTCGGCATCGAGTACGACGGACCGCAGCACTGGACGGACGCCGGGCAGCGCGATCGCGACATCGACCGGTACACCGCATTGGCCGACTTGGGCTGGACGATCGTGCGGGTCGGCAGCGACCTTCTCCGCTATCGGCACGGCACCCTCATTGCCCGTGTCGTCAACGCGATGCGGGCCGCGGGATGGCGCCCTGGGCCACCGAGCGTGAAATCCTCGACGGCACCGCGGCGTGTCGCGTCGTGAAATCCACCCTCGGTCAACCTTTTACCGGATTCGGCCGCCTACCGGGTCGCCACCACCAGGCCAATGCCGCCCAGGGCGAGCAGCCAACTCGTGAAGCTGCCGACCAAGAAGTACTCGGTCACCTCGTCGATGCCGACGCCGTTGTCGCGGTTGGTCTGGGCGTTCAATTCCGGGAATCGGATGATGCCCTTGGCCGCGACGACGGCGCTGGCCGCGGCCACCTGGCCGCCGACGCCGAGGCTGAGAATCAACAGCCGCTCCAGCGGCCCCAGCAGCCGGCCGCCCTTGAGCCGATCCGACGGCTGCGGCTCACCCGGTGGGCGCACCGCGCCCACCGAGCCAAGCACCAGGCGCACCAACTGATTGGCGGTGGCGAACTGGACCAGCATCACGCCGACGAGCATCAGCAACCGGGCGGGCGTGACATGGCTAAGTGGCAGGTGAACCCAGGCCGACCACCGCGCGACGACGCCGCCGCCCGGCGAGGACCAGCCGGATAACAGGGCCAGCACCGCCAGCGCGCCGCCGAACACCGCCAGCGGAGCGATCTGGTTTTTGCCGCTGAGTTCGCTTCGCGCGCAAAGCCATTCCCACGCCACCACCGCCGCGGCGGCCAGCACGAGCAGCGCGATGTCCCCGGCACGCCACAGGGCGCCCAGCCCCGCGCACGCCAGCACCACCACCGGCCCGGCCAGCAGCGGTGGCCATAGCGCACCGACCGCACGCCGGCAGAGGTCGGCGACGCCGAGGGCGATGAGAAAGACCGCCACGGCGCTCACGGCAGACTCCGAAGGTATTGACTGGCAAGCACAATCAAGTCCAGGCCGTCGCGGCTCGCGCGTTGGGACACCGCCGACGGGCTGATGCCCTCTTCGGCGGCGAGCTCCTTTTTGGTCCGGCCCGTCATCAAGCCCCTCACTATCCGCAATGACCGTTCATCAAGCGATCCAAGCAGATGGTCCCGACAGATCAGGGCGGCGTTGACGGCGGCGACGTCGTCGCGGGTGCCGGCCTCGGCCCGAAACGTCGTGCGTACCAGCGTCAAGCCGGGCTGCCGCTGCGCCTCCGCGGTGTGCTGGATGGCCTCACGGGCGGTCCACCAGCCCGGGCCGTCCTGGATTCCCGCGGCGGCATCGAGGATGGTGACCGAGCCCCAGCCGATGCCGAACCGGACGTCGATGTCGGGGCCGACGGCCAGCCGCAGCGTCAGGGCGGCATCGATCGCGGAGCCGACGGTCGGGTAACTGCCCTGGAACTCGTCGCCGACGGTGAACGCGGGCGGGCCGATAGCTTCGGCGGCGACGTGTCGCAGGGCGGCCGCCAGGCTCCCATGCAGCTTCGAGCGGTCGGTGGCACGCCGGGAACCGACGACGTCACCGATGAGCGTCGCCCGTGATGAAGGACCCAGCTTCATCCGAGCCATTTGAAGAGTATAGCTTAATCATGCCAGGATTTAGCTATACGCTTTATCGAGGCGTTACACCTCTTCGATGAGAGCCGACGCCGCCTGCAGGTGCCGGACCGCGTCTCGCACGATCGACTCGATCAGTTCGGCGCACGACGGCAGGTCCTCGAGGATGCCGGCCACCTGGCCGGAAGCCAGCACGCCGGCGTCGGTGTTGCCGTCCACCAGCCCGGCTTTCAACAGCATCGGGGTATTGGCCGCCATCACCACCTGAGACCAGGTCAGCTCCTTGCCGTGCCGCATCGCCAGGCCGTCGCTGATCATCGACCGCCAGGTCATCTGCGACATGTGCTTGAACTTGGCGGCATTGCGCACGGCCGCGGTCAGGCCCCGCACCGGCGAACCACCTTCCAGCTTCTCCACCAAACCGGTGCGCAGCACCCGGTGCGGCATCCCGTCCACCCGGGTGGTGACCACCGTGCCGTCCAGCGCCGATTCGAGGTAACGGCGCTTGACCGCGTCGGGCACCGTCGAATCCGAGGTGAGCAGAAACCGGGTGCCCATCGCGACGCCGGCGGCGCCATAGCTCAGCGCGGCCGCCAGACCGCGTCCGTCGAAGAATCCGCCCGCCGCGATCACCGGAATGCCGCTGCCCTGCACGGCGTCGAGCACCGAGGGCAGCAGCAGCGTGGTGGCGACCGGGCCGGTGTGCCCACCACCCTCGCCGCCCTGCACGATCATCGCGTCGGCGCCCCAGCCGGCGACCTTGCGGGCGTGCTTGGCCGCGCCGATCGACGGAATCACCACGACGCCGGCCTCTTTCAGCCGCGCGATGAGCTCCTGCTTGGGCGCCAGTGCGAAGGAGGCCACCTTGACGCCCTCGCGGATCATCAGGTCCACGCGATCGCCGGCGTCTGCGGCGTCGGCGCGAATGTTCACGCCGAACGGCTTATCCGTGGCGGCCTTGACCTTGGCGATGGCCGTCGCCAGTTCGTCCAGCGTCATGGTGGCCGAGGCCAGGATGCCGAGCCCGCCGGCGTTGGCCGTGGCGGACACCAGCCGCGCACCGGCCACCCAGCCCATCCCGGTCTGGACCACCGGGTGCTCGACACCGACCAGCTCGGTCAGCGGCGTGCGCAGCTTCGTAACCACCGTCAGCGGATCTCTCTGTCGCGCAGCGACTTCGGGTCGATGACCTCGCGGATCAGGCGCAGCTCGTCGTCGGTCGGCAGCCGGGTCTCCTCGGCGCCGTCCAGGCCGTGCACCTCGAACGAGGTGTTCTCGGCGACCTCGTCGGCCGAAACGCCGGGGTGCAGCGAGACCGCCCGCATGCTGCGCCCGGGCCCGCCGAAGTCGAACACACCGAGGTTGGACACCACCCGGTAGGTGTTGGCGAAGCGGAACGCCGGATTGTCGTCGTCCACGTTGTCCCAGCCGATTCCGCAGACGATGTCGACCTTCTCGCAGAACACCCGCTTGGAATGGTTGCCCACCCAGTAGCTGGCCGCGTGGTTGATGGCGTTGCCGGGCGCCCCGCGCACGCCGAACATCTGGCGCTTGGGCTGCTGCAGCGGGCCGAACGCCGAGATGTTCTGATTGCCAAAGCGGTCAACCTGATTGGCGCCCATCACGACGTGGCGCCGGCCCCAGGCCAGGGTTTCGAAGACGCGGCCGAACGGCATCCAGCCCTCGACGGGTGCCGACGCGCCTAGCGCCGGGGTCTCGGCCAGCAGCTGCGCCTCACCGTCGGTCAGCAGGATGTCCGGCGAAAAGGTCAGCCGGGCCAGCCGGGCACCGACCGAGGCCATGTTCGTCATCGGACTGACCATGATTTCGCCTGCGTCCCGGAACAATTCGGCACAGGCGACCGCGCAGATCTCGGGTCGGGTGATCGCGTCGCCGCTCATGACGAGGCCTCCTCTTTGAAAGCGCGCACGGCCGCCTGATAGTCCTCTTCGCTGCCCGACAGGAAGGTCTGCACGAACTGCTGCCAACCCTCGTCGGTCGAGGCCGCCTCGGCGTAATGCCGCTGGAACTTCTCGTCGCGCCCGTAATCGGGTGCGGCGGTGGTGAAGTGGGCCCCGCCGGGTGCCTCGACCACGCCGTCGACCATCATCCGGTTCACCAGCAGCGCCTGTGGGGGGACCGCCTTGACCAGCTCCTGGGTGGAAACGACGCGCTCCACCGACAGGAAGCGCTTCTCGGCGGCCATCAGGAAGAGGTCGTCGAAGTACGGGTCGATGCCGGTGTAGGCCGCATTGCCTTGCGCGTCACCAAGATTGAGATGGGCGAACGCGGCGTCCAGGCGCAGCGCCGGCATCGCGATCAGGGTTTCGTGTCCGCCGCCGGGTGCCGGATACGGGCTGGTCACGGTCGCCAGCTCGCCCTCCCAGAAGTCCGGGACCGAACTGCCCAGCCCGGCCCGAATCGGCAGGAACGGCAGGCGTTGCGCGGCCGCCTGCAGACCGCATCGCAGCATGCCTTCGTCCATCTCCCTGGCCTCGATCGTGCCGCCGGTTCGGGCCTTGGCGAACCAGGGGTCGTAGAAGGGTGGGGAGTCCAGCGAGACGAATCCGTAGTAGACCCGCTTGACCTTGCCGGCCGAGCACAGCAAGCCGACGTCCGGCCCGCCGTAGGTCACCACGGTCAGGTCGGTGATGTCGGTGCGCAGCAGGGCGCGGACGAACGCCATGGGTTTGCGCCGCGATCCCCAGCCGCCGATGCCGATCGTCATGCCGCTGCGCAACTGCGCGACGACGTCGTCGAGGGTGGTTCTCTTGTCGCTCACGACTTCTCACCCTTCGTCGTACCGGCGAACGCGTCACGGTGCTCGTCGGACACCCCGGCGAGATTGAGCTCGAACGTAAAGCCTTGCTCCATGCGATAACTCGAGTTGACCCGTTGCACGTCGATGAGGTTCAGCGCCTCCTTGGCGGCCCGGATGACGCGGGTGTCCTTGGCGGCGATGTCGCGCGCGACCCGCAGGGCCGCCTCGTCGAGCTCGTCGCGCGGCACCACCTCGTGCACCGAACCGAAGTGGTGCAGGGTGGCGGCGTCGACGGTGGCCGCGGTGAAGAACAGCCGCCGCATCATGTGCTGGGGCACCAGCCGGGACAGGTGGGTGGCCGCGCCGAGCGCGCCGCGTTCCACCTCCGGCAGACCGAAGGTGGCGTCGTCGGAGGCGACGATGACGTCGGCATTGCCGACCAGTCCGATGCCGCCGCCGACGCAGAACCCGTTGACGGCCGCGACGACGGGCACCGCGCACTCGTACACCGCGCGGAACGCGGCGAAGCAGCCGCGGTTGGCGTCGATGAGCGCGGTGAATCCCTCGGTGCGCTGCATCTCCTTGATGTCGACCCCGGCGTTGAAGCCGCGGCCCTCGGCGCGCAGGATCACCACATGGGTCTCGGGGTTCTGGCCGGCCGCGGTGATGGTGTCGGCCAGTTCGAACCAGCCGCGCGACGGGATGGCGTTGACGGGCGGGAAGTCGACGGTAACCGCGACGATGCCCGGTTCGGTGGTGGTGGATGTGATGGGCAAGGTGCCACTTCCTTGTGGGGTAACTACCTAAGCAAGCACTTGCTTGGTACGCTAGCACAGTGACTCGCGCCGAAGCATGCCCCCCTTTTGACGCCATCAACTTGGGGCTGGCCGGGCGGGTGGTTCTCGTCACCGGCGGCGTGCGCGGGGTGGGGGCCGGGATCAGTTCGGTGTTCGCCGGGCAGGGTGCCACCGTCGTCACCTGCGCGCGCCGCGCGGTCGAGGGGCTGCCCTACGAGTTCCACTCCTGCGACATCCGCGACGACGACGCCGTCAAGGGGTTGATCGACGCCATCGTGGACCGGCACGGCCGGCTCGACGTGGTCGTCAACAACGCCGGGGGATCGCCCTTCGTGTTGACCGCGGAGTCCAGCGCCAAGTTCAACCGCAAGATCATCGAACTCAATCTCATTGGTGGGCTGTCGGTTTCGCAGCACGCGAACGCGCACATGCAGGGCCAGCGGCAGGGCGGGTCGATCATCAACATCTGCAGTCTGTCCGGGCGCCGGCCGTCCCCGGGGACCGGGGCCTACGGCGCGGCCAAGGCGGGCCTGGAAAGCCTCACGCAGACGCTGGCCGTGGAGTGGGGGCCGAAGGTCCGGGTGAATGCCTGTGTGGTCGGCATGGTGGAGACCGAGCAGTCCGAACTGTTCTACGGCGACGCCGAGTCCATCGCCGCGATCTCGAAGAATGTGCCGCTCGGCCGGCTGGCCAAACCTGCCGACATCGGTTGGGCCGCAGCGTTTCTGGCCTCCGATGCGGCGTCCTACATCAGCGGTGCCTCGTTGGAGGTGCATGGCGGCGGCGAGCCACCGCACTATCTGGCCACCACGAACGCCAGCGCGATCAAGTAAAGGAGAGACGGAAATATGGGAGTGGTTGACGGCCGCGTCGTCATCGTCACTGGAGCGGGCGGCGGCATCGGTCGCGCGCATGCGCTGGCGTTCGCCGAGGAAGGCGCGCGTGTGGTGGTCAACGACATCGGGGTGGGCCTGGACGGTTCGCCGGCCAG
>NZ_LZKY01000113.1:0-2380 GCF_001673055.1 Mycobacterium sp. 1245801.1 | reverse complement strand
GAGGTGGCGGCGGGCCCGGGCGAGACCGGCTTTCTCGTCGCGGACCGGCTCGGTCCCACGGGCCGC
Organism: Mycobacterium sp. 1245801.1; assembly: GCF_001673055.1. Taxonomy (NCBI): domain Bacteria; kingdom Bacillati; phylum Actinomycetota; class Actinomycetes; order Mycobacteriales; family Mycobacteriaceae; genus Mycobacterium; species Mycobacterium sp. 1245801.1. Next base: position 2,314 of record NZ_LZKY01000113.1, on the reverse strand, counting down.
CTGATCTCCAGCGATTTTGCGCCCGAAATGGTGGCGGCAGCGCGTCGCGGGGCCGACGAGCGGGGCCTGCACAACGTCGAATGTCGCGAACTCGACGCCGAACAGCTCGATCTGCCGGACGCCAGCATCGACGGGGTGCTTTCGCGCTTCGGGCTGATGCTCATGCCGGGGCAGCAGAGGGCGGTCGCGGAGGTCCGGCGGGTCTTGCGGCCGGGCGGCCGGTTCGCCTACGCGACGTGGGGACCGCCGGACCGCAACCCGTGGCTCTTCCACGTGGTGGTCGCGATGCTGCAGAACGGGGTCACGCCGCCCGGCGACCCGTTCGCCCCAGGCGGTCCTTTCTCCCTCGCCACCCCCGAAAGCAACCGGGCCCTGGCCGATGCGGGCGGGTTCGCGGACGTCGCCGTCGAAGAGATCACCGGGGTCATGCGTTTCGACAGCCCGGACGAGCACTGGGCGCATGTCACCGGGCTCGCCGGCCCGGTGGTGGAACTGGTGGCCTCCCTGGACCCCGCGCAGATCGACGCGATCCGCGCGACCCTCGCACCGTCGCTGACGCCCTACCAGCGCGACGGCGCCCTCGAGATCCCGTGGGCCGCGATGGTTGCGAGGGCGACGTAAGGGCCCGCGTCCTGCGGCCGTAAGAATGGCGGCATGACTGAGGACCCATACCTGTGGCTCGAGGACGTCACCGGTGACGAGGCGCTGGACTGGGTGCGGGCGCGTAACGAGCCGACACTGGCGCGCTTTCGCGACGAGAATTTCGAGCGGATGCGCATCGAGGCGCTCGAGGTGCTCGACACCGACGCCCGCATCCCCTACGTGGTCCGCCGCGGCGAGTACCTCTACAACTTCTGGCGCGACGCGGCCAACCCCCGCGGGCTGTGGCGGCGCACCACCCTGGACAGCTACCGCACCGACTCCCCGGAGTGGGACGTGCTGATCGACGTCGACGAACTGGGTCGGGCCGACGGCGAGAAGTGGGTGTGGGCCGGCGCCGGCGTCATCTACCCGGAATACACCCGCGCGTTGGTCAGCCTCTCCCGCGGCGGCTCCGACGCCTCCATCGTGCGCGAATTCGACATGGAGGCAAGGAAATTCGTCGACGGCGGGTTCGCGCTACCCGAGGCCAAGTCGCAGGTGAGCTGGGCCGATCCGGACACCGTGCTGGTCGGCACCGACTTCGGCGAGGATTCGCTGACCGACTCCGGCTATCCACGGGTGGTCAAACGGTGGCGCCGCGGCACTCCCCTCGCCGACGCCGAAACGGTCTTCGAGGGATCTCGCTCCGACGTCAACGTGGTGGCCAGCGCCAGCCGGATTCCCGGGTTCGAGCGCACCCTGATCGGCCGGGCCTTGGACTTCTGGAACGAAGAGGTCTACGAGCTGCGCGGGTCGGAACTGATCCGCATCGACGCGCCCACCGACGCCAGCGTGAGCCTGCACCGCGAATGGCTGTTGATCGAGCTGCGCAGCGACTGGTCGTTGGGCGAGTTTAGCTATACCGCCGGCTCGCTGCTGGCCGCGAATTACGAGGAATTCCTCGCCGGCACAGCGCAATTGCAGGTGGTGTTCGAACCCGACGAGCACACCGCGCTCAACCACTACACGTGGACCAAGGACCGGCTGCTGATCGTCACACTCGCCGACGTGGCCAGCCGCGTCGAGATCGTCACGCCGCCATCGCGTGACGACCCGCCGCGCTTGCGATCGTCACCATCGCGTGACGACCCGCTGCGCCCGGCTCCGCCGCGCTTGCGATCGTCACAAGGCGACTGGCGACGCGAGCCGGTGGCCGGGATTCCCGCCGCGACCAATACCGTCGTCGTCTCCGCCGACGACACCGGCGACGAATTCTTTTTGGATTCCAGCGGGTTCGACTCGCCGTCACGGCTGATGCGCGGAACCGACGACGGCCGGCTCGAGCAGATCAAGTCCGCGCCGGCCTTCTTCGACGCCGAAAACATCTCAGTGACACAGAACTTCGTCACCTCGCAGGACGGCACGTCGATCCCCTACTTCGTGGTGCGGCCCGGCGGTCCGCAGGCCGCCGACGGGCCGGCGCCCACCCTGCTCTACGGCTACGGCGGCTTCGAATCGTCGAACACGCCGGGCTACAGCGGCGTGCTGGGCCGGTTGTGGCTGGCCCGCGGCGGCACCTACGTCCTGGCCAACATTCGCGGCGGGGGCGAATACGGTCCCGGCTGGCACACCCAGGCGATGCGGGAGGGCCGACACAAGGTGGCCGAGGACTTCGCCGCCGTCGCAACCGATTTGGTGGATCGCGGCATCACCACGGTCGAGCAGCTCGGGG
>NZ_LZKY01000112.1:0-729 GCF_001673055.1 Mycobacterium sp. 1245801.1 | reverse complement strand
CGCAACCACGACGGACTCAACGCCGCACTGCGCGGCGTGCTGGCCTCCGGGAACCTGGGGCAGCACAACGGGTTACCCGCCTCCATCATCGTCACCACCACACTGGCCGAGCTCGAAGCCGCCGCCGGGCGCGGGCTGACCGGCGGCGGCACCCTGCTGCCGATGAGCGATGTCATCCGCCTGGCCCGCCACGCCCACCACTATCTCGCCATCTTCGACAACGGCAAGGCCCTGGCGCTCTATCACACCAAACGCCTCGCCTCACCCGGCCAACGAATCATGTTGTACGCCAAAGACCGCGGCTGCTCAAACCCCGGCTGCACCGTGGGCGGCTACTACTGCGAAGTCCACAGAGAGAATGGGATGTCGCTCGCGGCGGTGGTCTGACTCTGAGGTCCATTGACGCCGCTTGGTTGTCCTTGCGTGGATTTGTCGACTGGCGCCGCGAGTGACGTGCTCGACGTCACCGACGCGACGGCTGTGACTTCATAGGAGCTTGCACCCACAAGCTGCCCATCTCTGTTGTGTCCAACCGCCAACGCCGGTGACGCCACCCATCCACCCAGAAATAGAGGACGGCAATCACCAGCATGACAACCAAACCCCCATCTCGTCACATCGTCGCAGGAGTCGACACCCACAAACGGACCCATCACGCCGCAGTGCTGGACGCCAACACCGGAAAACTGCTCGCCGACCACGAGTTCGCTGCCACGCAAGCCGGCTACC
>NZ_LZKY01000111.1:0-948 GCF_001673055.1 Mycobacterium sp. 1245801.1 | reverse complement strand
TGCTCGAGTTGCTCGCGCAACATCGCTGCCTCGCGGCGTAGTTGCTCCAACTCGGCCTCGTCGCCGCTGGACATGTCTGATTCGTGCGGTGTTCCGAAAGCTTCAGAACGCTCTGAGCTACCCATCTTGCGCTCCTTTCCCACACCGAATTGGTGCGGCGGATACTTCAAAGCTACCGGCGATTGCCGATTGATGTGCGGAGTCAAATACCCACGAAAAGTTAAGATTTTCGTCACGCTGGTAATCTCGGCCACTAATCGTGATGATCGAAAGGGCCTCAGGAGGTGCCAGCGTGACCGCAAAAAGCCTCGCCACAGGCTCGACTCGCGTTGCCGTCGTCGCCCCCTCCGCCGGTGTGACTTCCGTTGCACCCATCGGCCAGACCTTAGCGACACCCTTCGTTCGCGAAGCGGCCAGAGGCGTCTAGCCGGCCGACCGACTGGATGCACCGGCCACTGCCCGTAGCGCTGAGCGCCGCCGCCGCCTTGGCGGCGGTCGGACTCGCGGCATGTTCGTCGCCGCACCCGAATACCGGTTCGTCGGCCACGTCTTCGCTCCCACCGGCCACCTCGAGCCAGGTTGCCGCGCCCAACACGGCTCCCCTGCCGCCGCCCGAGGCCCTCACCGACGTGCTCACGCGGCTCGCCGACCCGAACGTTCCGGGTGCCAGCAAGGTGAATCTGGTGGAGGGCGCGAAGCCGGAGAGCGCGGTCACCCTGGACAAATTCACCAACGCCCTGCGCGACAACGGCTATTTGCCGATGACTTTCAACGCGAACGACATCGCGTGGTCGGACAAGAATCCGTCGAACGTGAAGGCCACCATCGCCGTTCACACCGCCCAGGCCAACAACGCCAGCTTCACCTTCCCGATGGAGTTCACCCCCTTCCAGGGCGGCTGGCAACTATCGCGACACACCGCCGAAATGCTGTTGGCGCTGGGAAAGT
>NZ_LZKY01000110.1:0-515 GCF_001673055.1 Mycobacterium sp. 1245801.1 | reverse complement strand
CGCCGCACTCGAGGATCGCCGGGGGCACCACCGCTCGTGCCCCGGCGGCGATCACCACCTGGTCGGCCGCGAATTCGTCGCCCGCATCGGTGCGCAACAGGTAGCGGCCGTCGGCCTGCACGCCACCGAATCGGGTGCGCTGGGACGACATCGTCTCGCGCGTCTTCGGGCGCATCGACCCGATCGGGGTCAGCGGTGAGGATTACCGGAACGCCGCACTCGAGGATCGCCGGGGGCACCACCGCTCGTGCCCCGGCGGCGATCACCACCTGGTCGGCCGCGAATTCGTCGCCCGCATCGGTGCGCAACAGGTAGCGGCCGTCGGCCTGCACGCCACCGAATCGGGTGCGCTGCTTGTAGACATCGATGTTGGGTGCGGCGTTCCGGTAATCCTCACCGCTGACCCCGATCGGGTCGATGCGCCCGAAGACGCGCGAGACGATCATGCGAATCTCGGAGCTGCCCGAGCATCTGGTGATCGTCGGGGGCGGCTTCGTGGCAGCCGAATTCGCCCA
>NZ_LZKY01000109.1:0-764 GCF_001673055.1 Mycobacterium sp. 1245801.1 | reverse complement strand
CACCCGTTCGATCTGGCGCGGGAGATTCCGGTGCGGGCGCGGCTTTTCCGGGTGGGTGAGGATGAGCATGTGCTGGCAGGGGTGGTCCATCACATCGCTGCTGATGGGATGTCGGTTGGGCCGCTGGTGCATGACTTGGGGATGGCCTATGCCAGCCGGTGCCAGGGGCGTGCCCCCGAGTGGGCGCCGTTGCCGGTGCAGTATGCCGATTACACCCTGTGGCAACGCGCCCGGTTAGGGGATCTCGACGACGAGAACAGTCGGCTGGGCGCCCAGTTGGCGTACTGGCAGGATGCTTTGGCTGGGATGGCTGAGCGGTTGGCGCTTCCGGTCGACCGGCCTTACCCGGTGGTGGCTGATCACCGCGGTGCCACGGTGGAGCTGGATTGGCCGGCCGAGTTGCAGCAGCAGGTGGCGGTGGTGGCCCGGGAGCACAACGCGACGACGTTCATGGTGGTGCAGGCCGCGTTGGCGGTGGTGCTGTCGAAGTTGAGTGCGAGTTCTGATGTGGCGGTGGGTTTCCCGATCGCCGGACGGCAAGACCCTGCTCTGGAGGGGTTGATCGGGTTTTTCGTCAATACCTTGGTGCTGCGGGTCGATCTGGCCGGGGATCCCACGGTCGCCGAGCTCCTGGCCCAGGTGCGCCGGCGCAGTCTGGAGGCCTATGAGCACCAGGACGTGCCCTTCGAACTGCTCGTCGACCGACTCAACCCCACCCGATCACTGACCCATCACCCCCTGATCCAAGTGCTGTTGGCCTGGCA
>NZ_LZKY01000108.1:0-697 GCF_001673055.1 Mycobacterium sp. 1245801.1 | reverse complement strand
GTTGGTGCCGATCTGCGCGATCAGGTCGCTTTCGCTGGCAGCCTGCTGACGACCGCTCAGCACAACTTGCGTGGACGGTGACCTGACGTTGCGGATCAGCAACGGCGTCAACAAACTGTTCCGGCGGTAACGGCCAATGATCAACACCGAACTCCTCGAGGAATTCCGGAAGTACGGCATCGTGCAGAGCATGTGGCGGATGCTGCTCGGGTTCGCCGTAGCGGAAGGCGATAACCCCTCAGGTAACCCCACTTTGGGGTTCGTGGACTACCAACTCCCTGGCATCGGCACCGACCTCGACAGTCACGTGAAGGCGCTGGCCGACCAGCTTCAGTATCGGCTTCCTGTCGCCGGTCCGTTCCCCGAGGGTGGCTCCGACTACGACCAGGCCAAGTGGATGGCCGTGGTGGTGGGGCAGGTCGGCTCCCCCAGCGACTGGCAGGGCAACGCCCAGCCTTCGCAGGAGCACTACATCGAATCCATCACGTCCAACATGCCGTCCGAAGCAGAGATTTCCGCGTACCTAGACGACGACCAGGAGCAGCCAACAGTGTCCGAACTTGTTCTCGACTACGACCATTCGATCACCCCGCAGGAACAGTATTGGGATTGCGGTCCCGCGTCCACGCAAGTTGTGCTGAGCGGTCGTCAGCAGGCTGCCAGCGAAAGCGACCTGATCGCGCAGATCGGCACCAAC
>NZ_LZKY01000107.1:0-39909 GCF_001673055.1 Mycobacterium sp. 1245801.1 | reverse complement strand
GTTCTTCGTCCTGCTGTCGGTGGCGGGCAACGACACCACCCGTCAGACCATCAGTCATACCCTGCGGGCGCTCACCGATTTTCCCCGCGAGAAGGCATGGCTGCTCGAGGATTTCGACAACCGAATCGGCACGGCCATCGAGGAGTTCATCCGGTGGGCGACGCCGGTGATGACCTTCCGCCGCACCGCCGCAACGGATATCGAGCTGGGCGGTCAGGCCATCCGGGCGGGGGAGAAGGTGGTCATGTTCTACCCGTCCGGCAACTGGGACACCGAGGCGTTCGACCACCCGGAGCGCTTGAACCTGAGCCGCGACCCCAACCCCCACGTCGGCTTCGGCGGTGGCGGGCTGCACTTCTGCCTCGGTGCCCACGTCGCGCGCGCGCAGCTGCGCGCCATCTTCGGCGAGCTGTTCCGTCAACTGCCCGACATCGCGGCGGGCGAGCCGTCCTACCTGGCGGGCAACTTCGTGCACGCCATCCGCAGCATGCCGTGCACCTTCTAATGCGTTGCCAGGGGCGCTAACTCGTCGGCGAGCAGGGCCAGCAACTCAGAGCAGCCGCCATCGACCTTGACGCTGGCCAGATCGTCGCCGCGGGTACCGCCACGGTTGACGATGGCCACCGGGATGCCCAGCGCGGCGGCGTGACGCACAAACCGGTAGCCGGAGAACACGGTCAGCGACGAACCGGCGACCAGCAGCGCATCCGCCGCCTCGACCAACCTATACGCTTGGGCCACAACGTCTTTGGGGACGCTTTCGCCGAAGTAGACGATGTCGGGCTTGAGCATGCCGCCGCAGCGCTCGCAATCCAGATACCGGAACGACGCGGTGTCCGCGACGACGGCGTCGGCGTCGGGCGCCACCGCCAGCCCACCGATGGCCTCGGCGCGCTCGATGAATCCGGGGTTGAGCTCTTCCAGCCGGTCGGCCAGCGCGGCGCGGGCCATGGTGGAGCCGCAGCTCAGGCAGATCACCCGCGCGTAGGTGCCGTGCAGGTTGATGACGTTTCGGCTGCCCGCCTTGGAGTGCAGCAGGTCGACGTTCTGGGTGATCACGCCGGTGACCACCGACGCGGCCTCGAGCGCGGCCAGCGCCCGGTGGCCCGCGTTGGGCAGCGTGTCGGCCATGTGGCGCCATCCGACGTGGTTGCGCGCCCAATACCGCTGCCGAAACGCCGGATCGCTGGTGAACTGGCGGATGGTCATCGGGTTGCTCGGCGGCGAATCGGGCCCGCGGTAATCGGGGATGCCCGAATCGGTGGACAGGCCCGCGCCCGTCAGCACCGCGATCCGGCGCCCTGCCAACAGCGTGACCAGTTCCGGGGATTCTGCGCAGCCGACGGTCACCACACCCAGAGTACGAGGCTCAGCCCAGGCAGTCCGCGGCCGTCGTGAGCTCGGCGGACATGTTCTGCTCCATCATCTTCAGGGCGGCCTCACACAGTTCGTTGTCGATCCCGGCGACGGCGTCGGTGGGGATAACGACGGGGAAATGGCGCACGTAGGCGTCCAGCGCGGTGTAGAGAATGCACTGCTCGGTGACCTGGCCGGTCAGGATCACCCGCTTGGTCTCCAGCCGGTTGAGCAAGTAGTCCAGGGGTGACGCGTAGAAAGCGCTGTGCCGCACCTTGGTCATCACGCGGCACTCGTCGGCCGGCAGGATCGGCTTCACCAGATCGGGCCTGGCCCCGTCGCATGCGGACCGGACGATATCGGAGAACTGGGCGGTGAAATCGCCGTAGTTGTCGTTGATGTACACCAAGTCGACGTCGTCGGTTTCACGGGCCCGGCGGACCAAATCGGTCAAAGGCTCGATGATCTTCTCGACATTGGGTATTAAATTTTCAGCGTCGGGATGCTGATACGTGTTCAACATGTCGACTACCAGGACAGCAGTGTCGCTCATGTCGTCGGGGATACCCGGCCGCGGCGAGTTGACACGCCAGCGACGACAATGGAAGGGCGATGGACTTTTACAACGCTTACAGCCAGGGGTTCGTCCGCGTCGCCGCATGCACCCACCACACCGCCATCGGTGACCCGGCCGCCAACGCCGAGACGGTCCTGCGGATGGCGCAGGAGTGCCACGACGACGCCGTCGCGCTGGCCGTGTTCCCGGAGCTGACCCTGTCCGGCTATTCCATCGAAGACATCCTGCTGCAAGACCTGCTGCTCGACGACGTCGAGACGGCCATCGAGGAGATCGTCGCGGCGTCGGCCGAGCTGCTGCCGGTGTTGGTCGTCGGTGCCCCGCTGCGTCATCGGCACCGGATCTACAACGCCGCGGTGGTGATCCATCGCGGCGCGGTGCTGGGGGTGGCCCCGAAGTCGTACCTGCCCACCTATCGGGAGTTCTACGAGCGCCGCCAGATCGCACCCGGCGATGACGAGCGTGGCACCATCCGGCTGGCCGGCGTCGAGGCGCCGTTCGGTCCCGACCTGCTCTTCACGGCTTCCGACGTGCCCGGCTTCGTGCTGCACGTGGAGATTTGCGAGGACATGTTCGTGCCGATTCCGCCGAGCGCCGAGGCCGCGCTGGCGGGTGCGACGGTGCTGGCCAACCTGTCCGGCAGCCCGATCACGATCGGGCGCGCCGAGGACCGCTGCCTGCTGGCCCGGTCGGCCTCGTCGCGTTGCCTGGCCGCCTACGTGTATTCGGCTGCCGGAGAAGGCGAATCGACGACGGATCTGGCCTGGGACGGCCAAACCATGGTGTTCGAAAACGGCGTGATGCTGGCCTCCTCCGAGCGCTTTCCCAAGGGGGAGCGGCGCAGCATCGCCGACGTCGACGTCGAACTGCTCCGCTCGGAGCGGCTGCGGATGGGCACCTTCGATGACAACCGGCGCCACCACCGGACGACGACGGACTCCTATCGGCACATCGAGTTTCGGTTGGACCCACCCGGCGGGGACATCGGCCTGCGCCGCGAAATCGAGCGCTTCCCCTTCGTCCCCGCCGATCCGCAACGGCTGGAACAGGATTGCTTCGAGGGCTACAACATCCAGGTCGCCGGCCTCGAACAGCGCCTGCGCGCGCTGGATTTCCCGAAGGTGGTCATCGGGATCTCCGGTGGGCTGGACTCGACGCACGCCCTGATCGTGGCCGCCCGCGCCATGGATCGCGAACAACGGCCGCGCAGCGACATTTTGGCGTTCACGCTGCCTGGCTTCGCCACCGGGGACCGCACCAAACGCAACGCGTCCGAGCTGTGCCGCACGCTGGGTGTGACGTTCGCGGAGATCGACATTCGCCAGAGCGCGGAACTGATGCTCAAGGAGATGGATCACCCGTTCGCGCGCGGCGAAAAGGTGTACGACGTCACCTTCGAAAACGTCCAGGCCGGTTTGCGCACCGACTACCTGTTCCGGTTGGCCAACCAGCGTGGCGGCATCGTGCTGGGCACCGGTGACCTGTCCGAGTTGGGACTGGGCTGGTCGACCTACGGGGTGGGCGACCAGATGTCGCACTACAACGTCAACGCCGGCGTGCCCAAAACACTGGTCCAGCACCTGATCCGCTGGGTCATCTCGTCGGAGCAGTTCGAACCGGAGGTCAGCGAGGTGCTGCAGTCGGTGCTCGACACCGAGATCACCCCGGAGCTGGTGCCCAGCGGCGAGGAAGAAGAGCTGCAGAGCAGCGAAGCAAAAGTGGGTCCATTTGCGCTGCAGGACTTTTCATTGTTCCATGTGCTTCGCTTCGGATTCCGGCCGTCCAAGATCGCCTTTTTGGCCTGGCACGCCTGGAGCGATCCCGACCACGGCATCTGGCCCCCCGGCTTCCCCGAGGACAAGCGGCCGTCCTACACGCTCAAGGAGATCCGGCACTGGCTGCAGGTCTTCGTGCAGCGGTTCTATTCGTTCAGCCAGTTCAAGCGCTCGGCGCTGCCGAACGGGCCCAAGGTGTCGCACGGGGGTTCGCTGTCGCCGCGGGGGGATTGGCGCGCGCCGTCCGACATGTCCGCGCGCATCTGGCTCGACGAGATCGAACGCGAAATCCCCAAGGACTAGCCTGCGCGCACGGGCCCGCCCGGATCACCGAGCGGGCCTGCGAGCATTCGCGCTCACGCCTTGGCGCGCCGCCACCCCTGGTACTGCACTTCGGCGAACACCAGCGTGTAAGCGCCGGCCGCCAGGTTCAACACGACGCCGGCCGACGTCAACGGAAAGACGTCCGCGAGCACCAGAACGATCGCGGCCACCGTGTATGCCACGTTGGCGATGATGACGCCCATGCCGGCGCGCCGCACCGATGGCAGGCTGGCCAGCCCGAACACCACCACGCCGTACGCGATCAAGAACGCGGCCATGGCGTACTCGAACGCCTTCGTGGTGCCCGAGAGGTCGGCGAGCCAGCCGGCAAACGGCAGACCGGCCAGCCCGACCAGCCCGCTGATGGCGGCGTCGGCGCGCATGGCGAGCCGAAGCAAGCCGTCCCGGGTACCGGTGCGGTCAAGCGTGATAGCGGACATGATGTTCCTTTCTCTGGCGGACTGCGATCGCTACCGACGCTGCTCCCAGCCCACTGCCAGATCGACGCCGGGCGCTGCCAAACACTGCCAACCGCAGGTCAGCGGGGCGATCGGTGGCTAGCGCTCGTAGGTTCCGGTCAGCGTGCCCCGCGCCAGCACGTGACCGCGCATCGCGGCCAGCAGCCCCTTGGCGTTGGTCACGGCGTCCGGAATGGTGACATCGAGCGCGAATACCTGAAAGCGGTAGTGGTGTGGCCCATGGCCGGGGATCGGCCGTGGCCCGGCATAGCCGCGGTGACCCAGGTCGGCCCGCGGGAAGCGGATTCCCGGGCATCCCGGCTGCAGCGCACCCGCGGCCACGCCGCCGACGCTCGGGTCGATCACCGCGACGGTGTGCAACAGGGGCCGGGGCAGCGGGACGTCGACGTCGTCCATGACGAGCACGACCTGGCGGGTGCGGCCCGGCAGCGCGTCCCAGCGCAACGGCGGGGAGGCGTTGTCGCCGACGCCCTTGCCGGCGCTGGACGCCGGCATGGCGCCCCCGTCGCTGAACGCGGTGCTGGTTACGGCGATGGTCGTGGGCGCCTCGAACGCGCCGCCGGCGAGCGGGCTTCGGCGGGCACCCGCGCGCACCCCGCGCAACGCCCGGCCCAGACGCTCGATCACGCGCCGCTGCCCGCGCCGCGCATCGCCACCGCGGGTGAGCGCAGCAGGTCGCCCATTTCGGTAGGCAGGTAGCCCTGCCGGGCGAGCCGGGGCAGCACACCGCCGCTCTCGATGATGTCGAGGATCAGGTCGGGCAGGCGCGCGACGGTGCCCGCGGCCCCGGTGGTGTCGTTGCGCCAGCTGCCGTCGCCGAGGTCGAAGGTTCCGGTGTCGCCGTCGCTGAACGCCGAGGTGGCCTCGGGGACGGTGATCGCCGGCAGCCCGGAGTTCACGGCGTTGCGGAAGAACAGCGAGTTGAATTCCTCGGCGACCAGGCCGGCGACGCCGAGTTCGACGAACAGCGCCGCCACCGGGCGTGACGAGCCGAGCCCGAAGTTCTTGCCGGCCAACACGATATCGCCGGGGGAGACGTCGTCGGTCCAGCCGGGCCGCACCTCGTAGAAGATGTGCTTGGCGGCCTCGGCCGGATCCATCTTCATGGCGAACGCCGGATACATGGCGTCGGTGTTCAGGTTGTCGCCGAACACCCATACCTTGCCGCTGAAGCGCAGTGTCATGCGGTCACACTCCTCGGGTCGCTGATGTAGCCGGTGACCGCGGATGCGGCGACGGTGGCCGGGGAGGCCATGAAGATTTCGGCCTCGTTGCTGCCCATGCGCCCGGTGAAGTTACGGGTGCTGGCCGTGATGCAGACCTCGCCGGGCCCCACCACACCCATGTGGTAGCCGAAGCAGGCGCCGCAGGTGGAGTTGGTGACGACGGCGCCGGCGTCGGCGAGGTCCTGAAGGTAGCCGCGACGCATGGCCTCGCGGTACACGGCCTGGGACGCGGGCGTGATCAGCAGCCGCACGCCCGGCGCAACGGTCTTGCCGCGCAACACCTGCGCGGCGATCTGCAGGTCCTCGAGTTGTCCGTTGGCGCAGGAACCGATGAAGGCCTGATCGATTTTCTGTCTGCCCAATCGTGATACCGGCGATCCGTTGCGGCTGACGGTGCCCGGCCGCGCCACGTACGGTTCCAGCGCCGCCAGGTCCACTCGCCGCACGTCCTGATAGGCGGCATCGGAATCCGGTGAGACGGCCTCGAATCCGGTGACGCCGCGTTCGGCGAGGAACGACGCCAACACGTCGTCGGGCTCGAATGTGCTGAAATCGGCCGACACCTCGGCGCCCTGCGTCGCGATGGTCCGCCGGTCGTGCATCGGGATGCCGGCCAGGCCGGGCCCGCCGAATTCGAGGTTCTGATTGGGCGCATCGCCGTACTCGTTGGCGATGTGCAGGAAGATGTCCTTGCCGCTCACCACGTCCGGCTTGGCGCCGTCGAATTCGTAGCGGATCGTCGGCGCGACCTGGAACCACGTGGAGCCGGTGCACATGATCGAATAGATCTCGGCGGGACCCAGGCCACGGGCGGCGGTGTTGTACGCGCCGGCCGCGCAGGTATGAGAGTCGGTGCAGGCCAACAGTTCTCCCGGGCGCGCCAAGCCGTTCTCGGCGATCACCTGATGGCAGATGCCGTGGCGGCCGACGTCGTAGAAGCGCTCGATGCCGAAGTCGGCGACGAAGCTGCGGGCGTGCTGACCGCCCTCGGCGTCCTTGATGGTCGGGGCGGGCACGGCGTGATCCATGATCACCGCGAGCTTGTCGGGATCGTGAATTCGGTTGGGCTGTATCCACATGGTGCCGAACTGCAGGTCGATCAGGACGGTCATGTCCACGTCGACCACGACGGTGTCACCCGGGGCCACCGAGTCCAACCCGGCCTTGCGGGCGAAGATCTTTTCGATGACGGTCATGCCCATGAGCGGTCCCCGATCTGTGCGTACTTGTCGTCGAGCGCCCGCCATTGCGCCATGCCCACCAGGTTGAAGAAGTCTTCCGGGGAGCTCGGCAGCTGGGTGGCGAGGTCGGTGCCGTTGAGTTCGCACAGGCTCTGCAGCATGGCGAACGTCGTCTGCATCAACAGATTGCTCGGATGGATGGCGATCGCGTAACCCAACTCCTGCAGGCGCGACGCCGACTGCAACGGTGTGAGGCCGCCGAGCACCAGGTTGATCAGCAGGGGGGCGTCCACTTCGGCTGCGATGCGCTCGATTTCGCCGACGTCCTGCGGCGCCTCGACGAAAATGATGTCGGCCCCGGCTTGTGCGTACCGGTTGGCGCGCTCGATCGCGGCGTCCAGCCCGAGTGGGCCGCGCGCGTCGGTGCGGGCCACCACCAGCAGGTTGTCGTCGGATCTGGCATCCAGTGCGGCCGCCAGCGTCCGTTCGAACACCGTCGCGTCGACGACCTGCTTGTCCGGCAGGTGCCCGCAGCGTTTGGGAAATACCTGGTCCTCCAACTGGATGGCGGCCACCCCGGCCGCGTCGTAGGAACGGACGGTGCGCACCACGTTCATGGGTCCGCCATAGCCGGTATCGGCGTCGGCGATCAGGGGCACGTCGCCCAGGGCGTCGGTGACCATCGCGACCCGATCGGCCATTTCCGTCGCGGTGACCAGGCCGATGTCGGGCAGTCCGAATCCCGACGCGGCCACACCGGCGCCGGTCAGATATGCCGCGACGTGTCCGGTCCGTCTGGTCAGGTGTGCCGATATTCCGTCGAAAACGCCCGGCGCGACGATCAATTCGCGCTTGTTCAACAATTCTTTGAGCCGAGAGCGGGCCGGTGTTGTCGCCATCTGAGTCCTTTCAGTCCAGTGCGCCCGCGACGGGGCCGGCGAGCACATCGATGAGGTCGTTGATGTCGGTCAGGTCGTCGAGCCCGGTCACCGCGCGCTCGATCGCCGCGGCGCGGCCGCGACTGGTGACCCGGTCGGCCAGGGCGTGGAACTTGGCCACCAGTTCGTCGTTGGTGACCGGATCGTCGGGCGCGCCGTGCGGCAGGGCGACGCGCGCGCGGCGCACGGTTCCATCCCGGGTGGTCACCGCGAGGTCGGTGCGGAACTTCTCGGTGATGCCGGCGTCGGCCAGCGATTCGTCGAGGTGCACCGTGGTGGCCGCGATCAGTGACCAGATGTCGTCGGCATCAAGGCGCGCGGGGGTGAACTGTTCGGGCAGCACGTTGCCGTCGAGCAGCGCGGCCGCGGTGGCGTATCCGATGTTCATCTGGGCCCCGATCGGGGGGAGCGGGCGCTGCGGCTGCCACCACCCATGCTTGTACACGGTCTCCCCGACGGTGATGTCGACCGACGAGATATCTTCCGGTGCAATCGAATTCCGCAATTCCCGGGCGGCGTCGATGGCGCCGTGCAGCCCACCCATCGCCGCATAGGATTTGACCATGATGACGGTGGTCTCCCAGCGCTGGCCGAGCTCGCCGGTCAGCGCCGCGGCATCCGGGTTGTGGCCCTCACCGAAAACGCTGAGGAAGCCGCCGTATTCGCGCTCGAACACCCGCTTGATTCCGGTGTAACCGCCGGCCGCCAGACCCGCAGCGTAGAAGCCGTTGCGGGCGGCCAGGCCGTGGTGCATGCGTTTGCTCATCGCTTCGTATTGAGCGGCCATCAAACCCGCCGACTGGGTTGCGGCCAAACCCAGGGCGTCCTCCAGCTGCGCCGGTGGCAGGCCGCGCAATTTGCCGGACGCCATTGCCGCCGAATGGGTGCCGAAGACGGGTCCCGAATGCCATCCGCGGTCCAGCATTTGGGTGCCGTGCAGGGTGTAGCCGACGCGCGGACCCACCTCGAACCCGACGATGGCCGCCAGTGCCAGGTCGGCCCCGGTCGTCGGCACCGGGCGTGTCGACGCCGTCGACAGCAGCGCCGGGATGAGCAGCGAGCAGCTGTGCAGCGGGGCCAGCGGATGGAAATCGTCGAGTTCGAAACCCTGGATGAACGTGCCGTTGAGCACCGCGGCCGCGGGCGCGCTGGTCCGCTGTCCGGTGCCGATCACGACGCTGTCGCCGGATCCCTCCAGACCCAGCACGGCGTCGGTGGCGACGCGCGACCACGGTAATTGGGCGCCCACCAGGGCGCAGCCGACGCCGTCGAGCAGGAGGTGTTTGGCGCGCTCGACGACGGTGGGCGGGACGTCGTCGAGCGTGAGATCGGCGACCCAGGTGGCCAGGCGCCCGGTCGGTCCGGCCGGATCGGTGGCGGCCCGCTGCTGCACCGCGGTCATCGCGACCCCCTCGGGCTGGTAGACGTCTGAGTAGTTGTTATATGTTTATAACAACTAATGCGGTCGCGCAAGGGAGGCGGTGTGGAAGCATTGGGCACCGTGCAGGAGCGCAGCGACAAGGCCGGCCCGGTGTCCGCGGCCGCCGGTGTGCCGTTGCACCGGCAGCTGTTCCTGGTGCTGCACGACGAGATCGACCGCGGGGTCATCGCCCCCGGCGAGGCGTTGCCTACCGAGCAGACGCTGTGCGATCAGTTCGGGGTCTCCCGCATCACCGTGCGCCGCGCGCTGGCCGACCTTGCCGAACAGGGTTACATCGAGCGCAGGCAGGGTGTGGGTTCTTTTGTGCGCCAACATGATCCGGCCGACGTGCCCACCGGTCGCTCATACCTGCAAGAACTGCGTCAGACCCAATTCGAAACCGAGGTCGAGGTCGTCGAACTGGGCACCCGGCCGCCCCCACGGGTGGTCGCCGAAACCCTGCGGCGCGGCGGCGATCTGCTGCACATCGTGCGGGTGCGGCGGCAACGCAGGACCGGTGAGCCGTTGCTGGTGACCGACGCTTGGCTGCCCCCGGAGTTGGCCCCGGTGCTGACCGAGGCGGCGTTGCGGCGCGCGCCGCTCTACGAGCTGTTGACCGACAATGCAGTCACGGTGAACCGGGTGCGGCACGAGATCACGGCCGAAATCGCGGGTCCGCGCAACGCGCACCTGCTCGACATGCCGATCGGCGCCGCCGTGTTGCGGGTCAACCGCCTCGTGTACGCGGCCGACGCACCGCATCACTACCTGTCGGGCCTACTGTCGCCGAGCCGAAGTCGTGTGCTGCTCAGCCAGTCCGCCGACGAGCTCGAAACCGGCGACGGCCTGCGAATCGCCCACGATGTCGGCGGGCGCAGCGGCTAGGACGCGCCCCGCAGCGCCTTGTCGATCGCCTGGGCGTCCGGCGCGCAATCACCGGCGCCGGCGACAAGGGTCGCCAGCGCACCCGCTGCGCAGGCTCGCTGCAACGCCAGTCGCCGCTGATCCACCGAGCCGGGGTTGGGTGGCCAATTCGCGGCCAGGACGCCGGCGAACACGTCACCGGCTCCGGCGGTGTCCACCGCGGCCACCGTCGGGGCCGGTACCGTGTATTCGCCGTCCGCGCCAACGTAACGGGCGCCGTGCGCGCCCAGCGTCACGACCAAATGTTCTGGGCGCCAGGGCCATTCGTCGGCCTCCTCTTCGTTGGTGATCACCACGTCCGCCGCGGCCGCCAAGTCGCCCAACGAGCCGGGATCCTGGCCGGCCGGCGAAGCGTTCACGACGACGACCGCTCCGGCCGAGCGCGCGTGGTGCGCGGCCGCGACGGCCGTGGGCACCGGAATCTCGAGCTGGGTCAACATCACATCGCAGTCGCCGACGACCGAGCGGGCACGCTCGTCGCTGAGCGTGAAGCGGCCGTTGGCGCCCGCCGCCACCACGATCGTGTTCTCGGCGTTGGCGTCGACCACCACGATGGCCGTGCCGCTGGGTCCGGGGATTTCGACGGCCCCGTCGAGCCTGACGCCATTGGCCTCGAGGTGCGAGCGCAGTCGGCCCGCGGCCGCGTCATCGCCGAGCGCTCCGACGAACTGCACCGTCGCGCCCGCGCGCGCCGCCGCCACCGCCTGATTGCCCCCCTTGCCGCCGGGGGTGTGCGTCAACGACGACGCCAAAACCGTTTCGCCAGGCCGTGGAAGGGCGTCCACGCCCAACGACAGATCGAGATTCACGCTGCCCACTACACAAACGCGTGTCATGCCGCCGACGTTAGTCGGACCGGGATGCCAAAGCACACCGGGGCGACCGGCACTTTCGACGCCGAATCGCGTCCTGGCAAACGCCGAATATCTCGATGTCCGCGCGATATTCTGCTGCGTTAGGGGTGCAGGATCGAACGAGAAAAGGGCAGGCGATTGACCACGAGCGAGCTGACGGACGCCGAACCCCATACCGATACCGGTCCGGCCCAACCGGCCGCAAAGCGCGTGCGGCAGCGCGCCCTGGCCCGCTTCCGGTTCGGTATCCAGTCCAAGATCTTGATCACGATGCTGCTGTCGAGCATTTTGGGTGTGGCGGTGATCGGCCTCATCGGCGCCGTGTCCGGCCGTAACGCGTTGCGCCAAGTCGAATCGGAACGGTTGATCGAGTTGCGCGAGTCGCAGAAGCGGGCCGTACAGGCGCTGTTCCGGGAGGTCTCGAATTCGCTGATCGTCTACAGCGGCGGCTTCAGCGTCAACGAGGCGATGACGACGCTGACCACCGGATTCGGTCAGCTGGGCAACGCCACGATCACGCCCGTGCAACAACAGTCGCTGGTCAACTATTACGACGACGACATGATCAAACCGATCAAGCAGATCACCGGGGACACCATTGACATCAGGGCGGTCCTGCCAAGTTCCAACGCGCAGAAATACATTCAGGCTTACTACACCGCCGCCCCCCGGCCGGGCCCCGACGGCCTGCCCGTCCAGGACGCCGGTGACGGCAGCGCATGGTCGGCGGCCAACGCCCGCTTCGACTTCTACATGCGCGGCATCGTGACCCGATTCGACTATCAGGACGCGCTGCTGCTCGACATGCAGGGAAATGTCGTCTACAGCGTGATGAAGGGGCCCGATCTGGGCACCAACATCCTCACGGGCCCCTATCGCGAATCCAAGCTGCGGGAGGCATACCAAAAGGCCTTGGCGTCCAACGACCTCGACTTCGTCTGGATCACCGACTTTCAGCAGTACCAGCCGCACCTGGACACCCCCACGGCGTGGGTGGTGTCACCGGTCGGCATGAACGGCAAATTCGAAGGCGTGATGGCGCTGCCGGTTCCGGTCGCGAAGATCAACAAGATCATGACCGCCGACAAACGCTGGGACGCCGCCGGAATGGGGCCGGCGACCGAGACCTATCTGGCGGGCCCCGACGACCTGATGCGTTCCGATTCGCGGGATTTCATCGAGGACCCGAAGGGCTATCGGCGCCAGGCGATCGACGCCGGCACGCCACCCGATGTGGTGGACCGAGCGCTCCGGCTGGGCAGCACCACCCTGGTGCAGCCGGTCGACACGGCCGGGCTGCGCGCGGCCCAGCGCGGCGAGACGGGGGTGGTCAGCGCCACCGACTACACCGGCAACAGGGAGCTGGAAGCCTATGCGCCGCTGAGTATCCCCAATTCCGACCTGCACTGGTCGATCCTGGCGACGCGCGACAACTCCGATGCGTTCGCCCGCCTCGGCAGGTTCAGCAAGACGCTAGTGGTGGCGGTCGCCGCGATGATCTTCGCCATCTGTGTGGCCTCGATGTTCGTCGCGCAGGCCGCGGTGCGACCGGTCCGGCGTCTCGAGGAAGGCACCCGCAAGATCAGCTCGGGTGACTACGAGATCAATATCCCCGTCCGGCGCCGCGACGAAATCGGGGATCTCACAGCGGCTTTCAACGAAATGAGCCGCAACCTGGCCATCAAGGAAGAGCTGCTCAACGAGCAACGCCGGGAAAACGACCGCCTGTTGCTGGCGCTGATGCCCGAGTCGGTGCTGCGGCGCTATCGCGAGGGCGAGGAGACCATCGCCCAGAAACATCAGGACGTGGCCGTCATCTACGCCGACATCGTCGGCCTCGACGAGATTTCCAGCGACGTGCCGGAAGACGAATTGGTCGCGACCGTCAACGATCTCTTCCGGCAATTCGATTCGGCGGCCGAAGCCCTTGGTGTCGAACGGATTCGGACGTTCCACAACGGATATCTGGCCAGTTGCGGGGTGGTCACGCCCCGGCTGGACAGCATCCACCGCGCCGTCGACTTCGCCCTGGAAATCGGTCGCATCATCGATCGGTTCAACAGCCAGGCGGCACACCAGCTGGGGCTGCGTGTCGGCGTCAACACGGGCAACGTGGTCAGCGGGCTGGTCGGCCGGTCCAGCCTGGTCTATGACATGTGGGGCGGCGCGGTCAGCCTGGCCTATCAAATGCACAGCGGCGCACCGCAACCGGGCATCTATGTCAGCTCGCAGGTGTACGAGGCGATGCGAGATGTTCGGCAGTTCACCCCCGCCGGCACGATCTCCGTCGGCGGTACCGACCAGGCCATCTACCGGTTGCAGGAGCGCTGATGAACCTGTTCAACTCGTCGTGGTTCTATTGGGCGATCGGCATCGCGGTCGGGTTGCCACTCGGGTTGATCGCGCTCACCGAGCTGCACGACGCGCTGCTGCGCAGGAACAGTCCGCTCGCCAGGCAGGTGAGCCTGCTGCGCAACTACCTGCTGCCGCTCGGTGCGCTGTTGCTGCTGCTGGTCCAGGCCTCCCAGGTCCCCGCCGGCGACGTTCCGGTGCGCGTCCTCACCACGGTTTTCGGTCTGCTGGTGCTCGTCCTTGTGCTGTCCGGCCTCAACGCCACGATGTTCGAAGGCGCGCCCGAAAAGAGTTGGCGCAAAAGGCTACCCGGCATCTTCCTGGACTGCGCGCGGTTGGTGGTGATCGGCGTCGGCCTGGCGGTGATGTCGTCCTACATCTGGGGTGTGCGGATCGGCGGCATCTTCACCGCGCTGGGCGTCACGTCGGTCGTCATCGGTCTGATGTTGCAGAACTCCGTCGGCCAGATCGTGTCGGGCTTGTTCATGCTGTTCGAGCAGCCCTTCCGCATCGACGAGTGGCTGGACACCGGCACCGCGCGCGGACGGGTGGTCGAGGTCAACTGGCGCGCCGTGCACATCGATACCGGCAGCGGGATTCGGGTCATGCCGAACGCGATGCTCGCCGGCAATGCGTTCACCAATCTGAGCCGCCCGCCCGGCACCCACAAGCTGGCGGTGACGACCACGTTCTCCACCGTCGACCCGCCGGACCGGGTGTGTGCGCTGCTGTCGCGCATCGCTGAGGGGCTGCCTCAGCTCAAGGCCGGCAGCGTGCCGCGGACGGTCCCGGTGGGAGCGGGCGAGTACCGCACGACCATCGGGTTGAATTCACCGGCGGACGCCGGCGCCGCCAAGGCGATCTTCCTGCGCTGGGCCTGGTATGCCGCGCGACGGGAGGACCTGCACCTCGACGGCGCCGACGACGACTTCTCCACCATCGAACGGGTCGAGCATGCGTTGCACACGGTGGTGGCGCCGGCGCTGCGGATCGGCGCCGAGGAGCAGCGATCGCTGCGGTCCGCCGCGAGGATCGTCCGATACGGCGCCGACGAGGTGGTGGAGTACGCCGGCCAGGTGCCCACCACCATGACGTTCCTGGTCGCCGGGCGGGTGCAGCTGACCGCGACCGCCGACGACGGGTCGACGGTGCCGATCAGCACGCTGGTCGAGGGGTCGTTCCTGGGGCTGACGGCGCTGACCCGGCAGCCGAATCTGGCCAGCGCGTACGCGCTGGAAGAGGTGACGGCGCTGGAAATCGACCGGGAACACATCGAACACCTGGTGACGCGGGCGCCCCTGCTGCTGCAGAACTTTGGCAACATCATCGAGGAGCGGCGCAGCAAGGTGCGCAGCGCCGGGCGCGGTGAGCGGGTCGGGTAGTGGCGATCGCGAGCGCGGCGGTGCCGGGCGATGCGGGTCGCCACCGTCGGTGGTAGTGGCGATCGCGAGCGCGGCGGTGCCGGGCGATGCGGGTCGCCACCGTCGGTGGTAGTGGCGATCGCGAGCGCGGCGGTGCCGGGCGATGCGGGTCGCCACCGTCGGTGGTAGTGGCGATCGCGAGCGCGGCGGTGCCGGGCGATGCGGGTCGCCACCGTCGGTGGTAGTGGCGATCGCGAGCGCGGCGGTGCCGGGCGATGCGGGTCGCCACCGTCGGTGGTAGTGGCGATCGCGAGCGCGGCGGTGCCGGGCGATGCGGGTCGCCACCGTCGGAGGTAGTGGCGATCGCGAGCGCGGCGGTGCCGGGCGATGCGGGTCGCCACCGTCGGGGTAACGGGCCGCCTCACCCTGGCTTTTTTCGCCGGATACCCTGGTTCAATGAGTCTGCAAGCACCATCGCTTCCTGACTTGCGCCAGGAGGTGCACAACGCCGCACGCCGCGCCAGGGCCGCATCCCGTGTCCTGGCGTTGTTGCCGACGGTTGCCAAGGACCAGGCGCTGAGCTCCGCGGCCGACGCGATCACCGCCCACACCGAGTTGATCCTGTCGGCCAACGCCGAAGACCTCGAGGCCGCCCGGGCCGCCGGGACGCCCGCGGCGATGCTGGACCGGTTGGCATTGGACTCCAAGCGCGTTGAGGGCATCGCCGCCGGCCTGCGCCAGGTCGCCGGGCTGCCGGACCCGGTCGGGGAGGTGTTGCGCGGCTACACGTTGCCCAACGGGCTGCAGCTGCGTCAGCAGCGGGTACCGCTCGGGGTCGTCGGCATGATCTACGAGGGCCGGCCCAACGTGACCGTCGATGCTTTCGGTTTGGCGCTGAAGTCCGGCAACGCCGTGTTGTTGCGCGGGAGTTCGTCGGCGGCCCGGTCCAACCAGGCGCTGGTCCAGGTGCTGCGCGCCTCGCTGGTCAGCGAGGACCTGCCCGCCGATGCGGTGCAATTACTTTCGGCCGATGATCGCTCGACCGTGACGCATTTGATCCAGGCGCGCGGCCTGGTCGACGTAGTGATTCCGCGCGGCGGCGCGAGCCTGATCAACGCGGTGGTTCGCGACGCGCAGGTGCCCACCATCGAGACCGGCGTCGGTAACTGCCACGTGTACGTGCACGACGGCGCCGACCTGGACGTGGCAGAGCGAATCCTGCTGAATTCCAAGACCCGTCGGCCCAGCGTCTGCAACGCCGCCGAGACGCTGCTGGTCGACGTCGCGATCGCCGAAGAGGCGCTGCCCCGGCTGGTGAACGCCCTGCAAGACGCCGGCGTGACGGTGCACGGCGGATTCTCCAAGGATGCGCACGAGGACGACCTGCGCCGGGAGTACCTGTCGATGGACATCGCGGTGGCGGTGGTCGACGGCATCGACGCCGCGATCGCGCACATCAACGAGTACGGCACCGGACACACCGAGGCCATCGTGACCACCAATATGGCTGCGGCGCAGAAGTTTACCGACGGTGTTGACGCCGCCGCGGTGATGGTGAACGCGTCCACCGCCTTCACCGACGGCGAGCAGTTCGGTTTCGGTGCCGAAATCGGCATCTCCACCCAGAAACTGCATGCCCGCGGTCCGATGGGGCTGCCCGAATTGACCTCGACCAAATGGATCGCGTGGGGAGACGGACAGACCCGTCCGGTCTGATGCCCCGCGTGCAGCAAGTGCTTTAGGAGAACCGATTGTGAGTGTGCCCGCCCGGTCCAAGCCGTTGTTCGACGACATCGACGACGTCTCGCGGCGGTTGGCCGAGACCGGCTACCTGCCCGACACCGCCACCGCGACGGCGGTGTTCTTGGCCGACCGGCTCGGCAAGCCGTTGCTGGTGGAAGGCCCGGCCGGCGTGGGCAAGACCGAGTTGGCCCGCGCCATCGCGCAGGCCACCGGCTCGGGCCTGGTGCGCCTGCAGTGCTACGAGGGCGTCGACGAGGCCCGCGCGCTCTACGAGTGGAACCACGCCAAGCAGATCCTGCGTATCCAGGCCGGGTCGGGGGACTGGGACCAGACCAAAGACGACGTGTTCAGCGAGGAGTTCCTGCTGCAACGTCCGCTGCTGACCGCCATCCGGCGCACCGAGCCCACGGTGCTGCTCATCGACGAGACCGACAAGGCCGACATCGAGATCGAGGGCCTGCTGCTGGAGGTGCTGTCGGACTTCGCGGTGACCGTCCCCGAGCTGGGCACCATCACCGCCGAGCGGACGCCGCTGGTGGTGCTCACCTCCAACGCCACCCGCGAACTCTCCGAGGCGCTCAAGCGTCGATGCCTGTTCTTGCACATCGACTTTCCCAGTCCCGACCTGGAACGCCGCATCCTGCTGTCGCGGGTCCCCGAGCTGCCCGCGCACCTGGCCGAGGAGCTGGTGCGCATCATCGGCGTGCTGCGCGGGATGCAGCTCAAGAAGGTCCCGTCGATCGCCGAGACCATCGACTGGGGCCGCACGCTGCTCGCGCTGGGCCTGGACACCATCGACGACGCCGTCGTGGCGGCCACGCTGGGCGTGGTGCTCAAACATCAATCCGATCAGCAGCGCGCGACCGGCGAACTGCGGCTGAATTAGGAAGTCTGCGATGGCCACCCGCCGTGTCCGACCCACCCGGCCGCTCGCCCCGCACGGGCTGCCGGGCCACCTGGTGGGATTTGTGGAAGCCCTTCGCGGAGCGGGGATTTCGGTCGGCCCCTCGGAGACGGTGGACGCCGGCCGGGTGATGGCGACGCTCGGCCTGGGCGACCGCATGGTGCTGCGCGAGGGCCTCGCGTGCGCCGTGCTGCGCCGCCCGGATCACCGCGAGACCTATGACGCGATGTTCGACCTGTGGTTCCCGGCGGCGCTGGGCGCACGCGCGGTGGTCACCGAGGACGAGGCCGACGACTCGCCCGACGACGGCGCGTTGCCGCCCGACGACGTCGAGGCGATGCGCCAGATGCTGGCCGATCTGCTGACCGAGAACCCCGACCTCGCCGACATGGACGAGCGCCTGGTCGCGATGATCGCTCGGATCGTCGAGGCCTACGGCAAATACAGCTCCAGCCGCGGCCCGTCTTTCTCGTCGTATCAGGCGCTCAAGGCGATGGCGCTCGACGAACTCGAGGGCAAGCTGCTGGCCGGACTGCTCGCCTCGTACGGCGACGAACCCACCCCCAGCCAGGAAGAAATCGCTAAAGCTCTTGCCGCGCAGCGCATCAGCCAGTTGCGTAAGCTCGTCGACGCCGAGACCAAACGGCGCACCGCGGAGCAGCTGGGCCGCGATCACGTCCAGATGTACGGCATCCCACAGCTTTCCGAGAACGTGGAATTTTTGCGCGCCTCCGGTGAGCAGCTGCGCCAGATGCGCCGGGTGGTGGCGCCGCTGGCCCGCACGTTGGCAACCCGGCTGGCGGCGCGCCGGCGGCGCAGCCGGGCGGGGACGATTGATCTGCGCAAGACGCTGCGCAAGTCGATGTCCACCGGCGGGGTGCCGATCGACGTCGTGCTGGCCAAGCCACGTCCGGCGCGCCCGGAACTGGTGGTGCTCTGCGACGTGTCCGGTTCGGTCGCCGGCTTCAGCCATTTCACCCTGTTGCTGGTTCACGCTCTGCGCCAACAGTTCTCACGTGTACGGGTGTTCGCCTTCATCGACACCACCGACGAGGTGACCCACATGTTCGGCCCGGAAGCCGATCTGGCGGTGGCGATTCAGCGGATCACCCGCGAATCCGGCGTCTACAGCCGCGACGGCCACTCCGACTACGGCAACGCCTTCGCGTCGTTCGTGCAGGCGTTCCCCAATGTGCTCTCACCGCGCACCTCGCTGCTGGTGCTCGGCGACGGCCGCACCAATTACCGCAATCCGGAGATCGAGCTGCTGAGTCACATGGTGACCGCCAGCCGGCACGCGCACTGGCTGAATCCCGAGCCCAGGCACCTGTGGGGCAGCGGTGACTCGGCGGTGCCGCGCTATCAAGAGGTCATCCCGATGCACGAATGCCGGTCCGCCAAGCAGTTGGCCGCGGTGATCGACCAGCTGCTGCCCGTATAGCCTCGGCACCGAAGCGCTCGCCGCATGGCCATATGCTCCACTGCGGCGGAGGGCGCTCATCTTCCCGGGCGCCGGTCGCGGTGCGTTGCCGGGCGCCCGCGGCGCGGATCACGACCGCCCGCACGATCTCAAGCACCCTAGTCATCAGGCCGAGCCACGAAACCGACGTCAAAATCGACCCCGACTTCGCAAGTGTGCCCGCCCAATCGTCATTGCAAGTCGTCAAGTGCAACGGCGACGATTAGGGCGAGTCGTACGTGCAGCACCCGTGACGAACAAAGGAGTTTCGCCAGTGCGGCTATGGCAACTGCCCGCGACCGAACTCGCCAGCTTGGTCCGATCGCGCGAAGTCTCGGCGCGCGAGGTCGTTGAGGCGGCCTTGGATCGGCTCGATGACGTCAACGGTGCGATCAATGCGGTGGTTGATCATCACCGCGACGAGGCATTGGCCGCCGCCGCCATGATCGACGAACGGCTGCGCCGCGGCGATGAGGTTGGACCGCTTGCCGGTGTGCCGGTAACGGTGAAGATCAACGTCGACCAGGCCGGCTACGCCACCACCGACGGCGTGACGCTACAGCGTGACCTCATCGCCAAAAGCAACAGCCCCGTCGTCGACAATCTTCTGAAGAGCGGTGCGGTGCTCATCGGCCGGACGAATGCGCCCGCATTCTGCCTCCGTTGGTTCACCTCAAATCAATTGCACGGGGAAACCCGCAACCCACGGAACGCGGACCTAACCCCTGGTGGCTCGTCGGGCGGGGCCGCCGCGGCAGTCACGGCGGGCATCGGCGCGATTGCCCACGGAACCGACATCGCAGGTTCGATCCGCTATCCGGCGTACGCGTGTGGGATACACGGGTTGCGCCCGACACTTGGCCGCGTCCCCGCATTCAATGCCTCTCTCCCCGAACCGACCATCGGCGCCCAGCTCGGGCGAGTTTCAGGCCCGTTAGCGCGCAGCGTCGCCGACCTCCGGCTGGCATTCGCGGCGATGGCGGCTCGAGACGCCCGCGACCCGTGGTGGGTGCCCGCGCCCCTGTCAGGTCCGCCCCCTGTGGCCAAGCGAGCGGCTTTCTGCGTGGCGCCGGACGGGCTTGGCACCAGACCTGAAGTGGCGCAAGCGGTCCGCGACGCGGCCGAGCGGCTCAAAGCCGCGGCGTGGGACGTGGACGAGCTGGCCACCACCCCGCCACTCGCCGAAGCAGCCGATGCGCAAACCAAACTCGCGTTCCTTGACGGGTACGACGACAAGCTTGCGGCTGCCCAACGGGAGGGCGACCCGGGCGCGTTGAATGTGCTGGCGCGTCTGCGCGAGCAAGCCGTCGCTTTCGACCTGACCGCGTTCTCCAAGTCGCTGAGTCGCCGAGCCACACTTCTGCGTGACTGGCTGACGCTGTTCGAGAATTACTCTGTCCTGGTGATACCGGTCAGCGCCGAGCTGCCTTTCGCGAACCATCTCGATATGCAAGGCGACGCCGCATTCGCGCGGGTATGGGCCGCACAGCTCACCCAGCTCGGTTTGCCCTACCTCGGGCTGCCGGCACTGACCGTGTCGACCGGTCTGCTCGGCAGCACGCCGGTCGGCGTGCAGATCGTTGCGGGCCGCTACCGCGAGGACCTGTGTCTGGCCGCCGGAGAAGCGATCGAAGCTGTGGGTACAGCAGTCTCACCGATCGACCCGATGCCGGGATAGGGTCGCAGCGCCGCCGCCCGACCAGGGAAATCGGGCCGTAACACCGGCTCAAGTAAGCTGGCAAATCGTGCAAAAGCAGCTTCGCAGGTTAGGGGTGATGGGTGGGACGTTCGACCCCATCCACTACGGCCACCTGGTTGCCGCCAGTGAGGTCGCCGACCTGTTCGACCTCGACCAAGTGGTGTTCGTGCCCAGCGGTCAGCCCTGGCAGAAGGACCGGCACGTCTCGGCCGCCGAGGACCGGTACCTGATGACGGTGATCGCCACGGCGTCCAATCCCCGTTTCACGGTCAGCCGGGTCGACATCGACCGCGCCGGCCCCACCTACACCAAGGACACTTTGCGCGACCTGCACGCTCTCAACCCGGACTCCGAGCTGTACTTCATCACCGGGGCCGACGCGCTGGCCTCCATTCTGTCGTGGCAGGGCTGGGAGACGGCGTTCGAGCTGGCCCGCTTCATCGGGGTCAGCCGGCCCGGTTACGAGCTGCGCCGCGAACACGTCACCGGCGTGCTCGGCGAGCTGCCCGACGACGCGCTGACCCTCGTCGAGATCCCGGCGCTGGCCATCTCCTCGACCGATTGCCGCCGCCGCGCGGCGCAGCGCCGCCCGCTGTGGTACCTGATGCCCGACGGCGTCGTGCAGTACGTCTCCAAGCGCCGGCTCTACCGCGACGACGTCGTGCCGCCGGTGCCGGCCAGCGAAATACGCCTGAGCGCAGGGGATCACCCATGAGCGCCACCCAGGAGGCCATCGACATGGCCACGGTGGCCGCCGGTGCCGCCGCGTCGAAGCTTGCCGACGATGTCATCGTCATCGACGTCTCAGCGCAGTTGGCCATCACGGACTGCTTCGTGATCGCCTCGGCCTCCAACGAGCGACAGGTCAACGCCATCGTCGACGAGGTCGAGGAGAAGATGCGCAAGGCCGGTTACAAGCCGGCGCGTCGCGAGGGAACCAGGGAAGGCCGCTGGACGCTGCTGGACTACCGCGACATCGTCGTCCACATTCAGCACCAGGAGGACCGCGACTTCTATGCCCTCGACCGGCTGTGGAGTGACTGCCCGGTGGTGCCGGTAGACCTCGATGAGGGCCGCGCCAACTCCGATGAGTCGGGTGCGTCATGAGGGTCCGTCGTCTGATCATGTTGCGGCACGGGCAAACCGAGTTCAACGCCGGCAGCCGGATGCAGGGTCAGCTGGATTCCGAACTCAGCGAACTCGGCCGGGCCCAGGCCGTCGCGGCCGCCGAGGTGCTGGGCAAACTGCAGCCGTTGCTCATCGTGTCGTCGGATCTGCATCGCGCCTACGACACGGCGGTCAGGTTGGGGGAGCTGACCGGCCTGCCGATCCGGGTCGACCAGCGGTTGCGGGAAACCCATCTCGGCGACTGGCAGGGAATGACGCACACCGAGGTCGACGCGCAGGCCCCCGGCGCCCGGCTGGCCTGGCGCGAAGACGCCACCTGGGCACCGCACGGCGGTGAGAGCAGGGTCGACGTCGCCGCTCGCAGCGTGCCGTTGGTTGCCGAACTGGTGACCGGCGAGCCGGAGTGGGGCGAGCCCGACGGGCCCGATCGCCCGGTGGTGCTGGTGGCCCACGGCGGGCTGATCGCCGCTTTGTCGGCCGCGCTGTTGAAGCTTCCCGTCGCCAATTGGCCGATCCTGGGTGGCATGGGCAATGCCAGCTGGGTGCAGCTGTCCGGCCACAACGACGATCCGGCCGACGAATTCGACAGCATCCGTTGGCGTCTGGATGTGTGGAACGCTTCGGCCCAGGTGTCCAACGATGTCCTCTGAGCGGCCGCCGAAGCCCACCCTGCTGATATTCGCCGACTCCCTGGCCTACTACGGCCCGACGGGAGGGCTGCCCGCCGACGATCCCCGGATCTGGCCGAATATCGTTGCTGCGCAGCTGGGTTGGGACGTCGAGCTGATCGGCCGCATCGGGTGGACGTGCCGCGACATCTGGTGGGCGGCGACCCAGGACCCGCGGGCGTGGGCGGCGCTACCGAGGGCGGGTGCGGTCATCTTCGCGACCGGCGGCATGGATTCGCTGCCGTCGGTGTTGCCCACCGCGCTGCGCGAGCTGATCCGCTATGTGCGGCCGCCGTGGCTGCGGCGCTGGGTCCGCGACGGCTATGGCTGGCTGCAGCCCAGGCTCTCGCCGGTGGCCAGATCGGCGCTGCCACCACACCTGAGTGCGGATTACCTCGAACAGACCCGTGGCGCAAT
Source organism: Mycobacterium sp. 1245801.1 (assembly GCF_001673055.1). NCBI lineage: Bacteria > Bacillati > Actinomycetota > Actinomycetes > Mycobacteriales > Mycobacteriaceae > Mycobacterium > Mycobacterium sp. 1245801.1. Next base: position 17,124 of record NZ_LZKY01000107.1, on the reverse strand, counting down.
CGATTTCAACCGGCCCGGTATCCCGATCGTGGCGTCGCTGCCGTCAGTGCACATCGCCGACACCTACGGCCGGGCCCACCACGGCCGCGCGAGCACGGCGGCCGCCATCACCGAATGGGCGCAAAACCACAACGTGCCCCTGGTCGATCTGAAAGCCGCTGTCGCCGAACAGGTGATGAGCGGTCGGGGAAACCCGGACGGGATTCACTGGAACTTCGAAGCCCACCAGGCGGTCGCGGAGTTGATGCTCAAGGCGCTCGCCGAGGCCGGCGTGGCAACGATGCAGCGGGGGCACCTCCCGCTTGCGGGGGACGCGCAGCGCGATGAGGAGGCGCCGCGCAATCAGGCCGGCGTGCCCAACGAGAAGCCCCGCGGGTAGCGCTGGTGACCGTCATGGTGGTGACCGACTCGTCGGCACGGCTGCCGGCCGACCTGCTCGAAAGGTGGGGAATCCGGGTCGTTCCGCTGCACATCTTGCTCGACGGCGCGGATCTGCGTGACGGTGTGGACGACGTTCCCGATGACATCTACAAACTGGCGGCCACCACCGCGGCGGCCACCCCGGCCGAACTCGCCGACGCCTATCAGCAGGCGCTGGCCGACAGCGGCGCCGACGGCGTTGTGGCCGTACATATTTCGTCGGCGCTGTCGGGAACGTGCCGGGCCGCCGAACGCACCGCGGCCGACCTGGACCCGAACGTGCGGGTCGTCGACTCGAAGTCGGCCGCGATGGGCACCGGCTTCGTCGCGCTGGCCGCGGCGCGGGCGGCGGCCGACGGCGCAAGCCTCGACGCCGTCGCGGACGCCGCGCACGCGGCCGTGGACCGCGGGCATGCCTTCATCGTGGTGCACCGCCTGGACAACCTGCGCCGCAGCGGACGCATCGGCGGGGCGAAGGCGTGGCTGGGCACCGCGCTGGCGCTCAAGCCGCTGTTGCGTATCGATGACGGCAAACTCGTTCTGGCCCAACGGGTCCGCACCGTCAGCCATGCCACCGAGGCGATGATCGACCGGGTCTGCCAGGTCGTCGGCAACGATGCCGCCGCCCTGGCGGTGCATCACGTCGACAACCCGGATGGCGCCCGGGAGGTGGCCTCAGCGCTGGGCGAGCGGCTGCCGGCGTGCGAACCGGCGATCATCACCGAGCTGGGACCGGTGCTCGCGCTGCATGTCGGTGCGGGCGCGGTCGCGGTGAGCGTGGCGCTGCCGCCGGAGTAGTTGCAGGCGCCACTAACGAATCAGGCGCTCACCGGCCGTCGTGCGTTATCCCCACGGGGGTGCACCACCTGCGGCCACCAGAACCACCGCCCGAGCAGGGTGGCGATCGAGGGCATCAGCAGCGTGCGCACCACCAGCGTGTCGAGCAGCAGACCGATGCACACGGTCGACCCGAACTGACCGAGCACCCGCAGATCGCTGCCCAACATGGACGCCATGGTGAAGGCGAACACCAGACCCGCCGCCGTCACCACACCGCCGGTACCGGCCATCGACCGGATGATCCCGGTCTTGAGCCCGCGATGGATCTCTTCGCGGAACCGGGAAACGAGCAGCAGGTTGTAGTCGGATCCCACGGCCAGCAGGATGATGACCGACAGCGCCATCACGATCCAGTGGATCCTGATGCCGAACAGGTCCTGCCAAATCAGCACGGACAGACCGAAAGACGCCGCGATCGAGCTGGCCGCGGTGCCGACGATCACCAGTGCGGCCACCACGCTGCGGGTCAACAGCAGCATGATCATGAAGATCAGCGTGAGGGCCGACACCACGGCGATCATCAGGTCATATTTCTCGCCGTCTGCCATGTCCTTGAACGTCGCGGCGGTTCCGCCGAGATACACCCGGGCATCCGAGAGCGAGGATTGCTTCAGCCCCTCCTGCGCGGCGGTGCGTTCGGCATCGACCCGCGCGATACCCTCCGGCGACATCGGGTCGCCCTGATGGGTGATGAAGAACCGCGCCGACTTACCGTCCGGTGACAAGAACATCCGAAGACCCGTCTGGAAATCGGGGTTGTCGAAGGCTTCCGGCGGCAGGTAGAAGAAGTCGTCGTTCTTCGACGCGTCGAAGCTCTGCCCCATCACGATGGCGGTATTGCTCATCGCCTCCATCTGATTGATCATCGCCTTGAACGTCTGGTAGAGCGTCAGCGTGATGCCCCGGGTGGTCTTCAGCGTGGTGATCAGCGTGGGGAACAACGCATTCAGATCATGGGTTGCTTTGGCGGTGTGCTGGATGTCGCCCGTGAGGTAATGGAACTGCTCCGCGAGCTGATCGAAGCCATCCAAAGTGTCGAACAGGGACCGCAGCCCGTAGCACAGCGGGATGTCGTAGCAGTGCTTCTCCCAGTAGAAGTACGTGCGGACCGGGCGGAAGGTGTCGTCGAAGTCGGCGATGTGGTCGCGCAGGGTGTCGGTGATCTGCGACGTCACCGCCGTGGTCTTCGCGCTGTCGTCGGCGGCGTTGGCCAGATCCAGCGACACCTCGTATTGGCGCTGCGTGGTGTCGATCTGGGTTTGCAGATCATCGGCCATCTTGAGGATGTCGTTCATGCGCTCCTTGAGAAAGCTCATGTTCTGCATCGTCGTCTGGCTTTGGACGCTGTTCTGGAACGGGATCGAGCTGTGCTGGATCGGAATGCCCAGCGGCCGGGTGATGTCCTGGACCATGGCGATGCCCAGCGTGCGCATCTCGTTCTTGGCCACCCGGTCCAATACCAGCATGTCGGCTGGGTTGCGCATGTCGTGATCGGACTCGACCATCAACAGGTCGGGGTTCATCCGCGCTTCGGAGAAATGCCGATTCGCGGCCTCTTGCCCCTGATTGGACGGGGCTGACAGCGGCAGGTAGTGGCGGTCGTTGTAGCTGGTGTGGAAGCTCGGCAGGGCGATCATGCCGACCAGCACGATGGCGGCGCTGACGGCCAAAACCGGTGCGGGCCAACGCACCACGGCGGTGCCCACCCGGCGCCACAGCCGACCACGCTTGGCCTGCCTTTCGAACAGGTGGAAGCGGCTGCCGACAAAAACCACCGCGGGGCCCAGCGTGATACCGGCGAGCACCACGACCAGCATGCCGATCGCCACGGGCGCGCCCATGGTGTTGAACCACGGCAGCCGCGAAAAGCTCAGGCAATAGGTCGCGCCCGCGATTGTCAGGCCCGAACCCAACACCACCGGGGCGACGCCCTTGAATGTGGTGTAGTACGCCTCTTCTCGATCCTCGCCGGCGGCCAGCGCCTCCTGGTAGCGGCCGACGAGGAAGATGCCGTAGTCCGTTCCCGCGGCGATGGCCAGCATGGTGAGGATGTTGGCCGCGAAGGTGGTGAGCCCGAATGCGTTGTGATACGCCAGAACCGCGACCACCCCGCGCGAACAGGCCAGCGCGACAAAGGTCATGAACAGCTGCACGAGCGTGGTGACGATGGACCGGTAGACCAGCAGCAGCATGATCGCGATGGCACCAAGGGTGAACAGCGTGATCTTGGCCAGGCTGGCGTTACCGATGATGTGCATGTCGTCGGACAGCGCAGCGGGACCGGTGACATAGGCCTTCACACCGGGCGGTGCCTTGTTCTCGTCGATGACCTTGCGCACGGCGTCCACCGACTCGTTGGCCAGCGTCGTGCCCTGGTTACCGGCGAGGTTCACCTGCACATAGGCGCTCTTGGCGTCGGCGCTCTGCGCGCCCGCGGCCGTCAGCCGGTCGCCCCAAAAGTCCTGAATGTGCTGAATGTGCTTGGGATCCTGGCGAAGTTGCCGGATCAGCTTGTCGTAATACTGGTGCGCGTCGGGGCCCAGCGGATGCTGACCCTCCAGCACGATCATGACGGTGCTGTTGGAGTCGAACTCGTGAAAGTTGTGGCCCAGGCGCATCATCGCCTTCATCGACGGCGCGTCGAGCGGTGTCATCGGCGCCGAGTGCGCCTCGCCGACTTTCTCCAGCGTGGGCACGATGACGTTCACCAACACGGTGATCGCGACCCAGCCGATGATGATCGGTATCGCGAAGATGCGGATCGCGTGGGGGAGGTAGGGCCGATGGCCGCGCTCGGCCTTCGACAACCCCCGGGTGCCGATCGGGCCGGTGTCGGCGGCGCTCAGGTCGCGCTCGGTCTGATTGTGCACGTCGCTCATGCAGACTTCACCAGGCAGAAGGTCTGGGCGTTATGGCCGGCGGAGTTCTGGTTGTCCCGGACAATGCCGTCCACGGTGATTTTGCAGCTGATCGTGCTGCCGTCGCTCTGCGCCATGATGTTTGCGCTCACCGAGGGCAGCGTGGTCGAGATGGTGGTCGACCAGGGCAGGGCGGCGTTGTTGACCTGATGCGTGTTGGCGTTCTCGTCCCAGTAGTTGATGTTCGCCGTGGTGCCCGGGGCACCGGAGATTTCGTAGACGACGACCTTCGGGTTGAATTGCACGATTTCGATCCCCTTGCCGGCGTTTGCGTTGAGATCTTCCGAGCCGAAGATCTTGTGCAGTCGCGACACGATGAGCGCCGACAGTGACAGAACGACCACCAGCACCAGCGGGATCCACGCTCGTCTCAATACGCGGCTGAGAAGGCCGGGGCGGGTACCCGAGTCTGGACTAGCCACCACCTGACCGCCTTCCGCAAAGCTCACCAACCGTCGCCGACGACACCACTGTCAACGGAACATTTGCTCAGTTGGGGATATTAACCTTAGTGCACGCAAGCGTTCCTCCTGGGGCCACCACTTGTGGCGTACGGCATAGCTGCTAGTGGGCGAGCCGACCGGTGACCGGCGGCAAATCCGCCAGCGTCACGATTCCCGGCTCGGCGGCCACCACCGCCGGGACGGCATTGGTAACCGGCATCGCGGTGTAGATCATTCCCAGCCCCATGAATCCGGGCTCTGTCCAGTCTTTGGGCGGCAGGCAGTGCAACACGGTTCGCATGTTGGGCAGCCCGAACACCTGAATGACGTGCCCGTGCTCCAGAGGCTTGGGCGGGACGACGTGACTGCCCATGGTCCAGTTGAACCCGACGCTGACGACGTTGCGGTCACCGACCCAGCCGCGGTGGTAGCCGTAGACGCTGCCGACCGTTCCGGCGGGGATCTTCATGAAGCCCAGATCGGAGTCGTCGGTGGCCGCGGTGAAGGTGACGTCGAAGGTCATCTTGTCCAGCTTCGCCCCGATCGCGTCGGCCATCATCGCGGCCGACTCCGCGAAGACCTCGCTTTCGCGCCGGACGTTCTCGGCCAGCCCGGGGGTATCCGGATCCTGCGAAAAACCCATGGCCGTCTGGGTTTCCGCCGATTCGTAGGTCGAGCAGTCCACCGACTCGGTGATCCGGATCTCGTCGACGCGCTCACACGATGCGGACAGCACCATGCCCACCATGTTCGTCATGCCGGGGTGCGCACCGCTGCCGAAGATTGTCGAATTGCCTTTCCGGCAAGCATCTTCGATGCGTTTGCGGTCCTGCGGTGTCTGCTTCCCGCCGGTGATCCACGCGGCGCTGGTGCACACGTTGACTCCGGATTCCAGCAGCCGCACCAGCTCATCGATGTTGGGCCACAACGGGTTATAGCAACACGCGTCGGCGCCCAGGGCCAGCAGCGCATCGATGTCGTTGGTCGCCCGCACCCCAGTCGGCTCCGGCCAGCCCGCCAGGTCGGCGGCGTCGACGCCGACCTTGTCGGCGCCGTGTGCGTACACGCCGGCCAGTTCCAGGTCGGGTCGCCCGATGATGGCGTGCAGCGAACGCCGACCGATGTTGCCGGTCGTCCACTGGATCACGCGTAGCGGACGGTCGGTGCTTGCCTTGCTCATCGCGGCTCCTTTGCCGGTGCGGATTGGACTCATTATCTTCTCAGCGGTGACGCGTCGGTTGACGAAGGGTCAAAGGCCGGCCGCGCCGACCGCGAGGAAAGCGCAACCGGCCGCGGCCAGCAGGAGCGCAACGTCGACGCGCCGGCGCGAGCGAATCCAGTCATGCAGCGCCGCCACCCGCGTGGCGGTCGCCTCGGGCGCCAGCAGGTGGGCCAGCAGCGGAATCTCGATCAGGGCGAAGGCCACGGCGTTGAACATCAACAGCACCGCGACCTGCGTCAGGGCCGTCGCCCCGGAGGCCAGAATGACGGCCAGCGCGGCAAGGTAGTCGACCGACGGCAATGCGATGCCGAGGCCGGCGATGCCGGCGACCGCCAGCGAATGCCGGCTAAGCAAACGTTGGACCGGCGAGGCCAATCCCGTCGGCCGCGCACCCAACCGCGCGGGGAGATTCGCGGCCACGACCGCCGCGACCGTCAGTGCCAGCAGGCCGACCACAATCTGCACCTTGGGCAACGCGAAGTAGTTCGAGCCCAGCATGGCGCGTCGGAAGGCGAACAAGACAACCAGCCCCACCGCCGTTCCCATGGCGAAACCGCCGGACAGGAACGCAAGCAGTTGCAGCGCCGGTCTGGGCCTGTTCAGCATGACCACGGTCATTCCGACTCGGAACGGTTCGACGCTGACGGCCAGCGCCATCACCAGGACGGTCACCACCATCGGCATCGTGTAGCGCGCCCGTAGCCCCGGCTCAGGCGTCCAACCGGGCGAATTGCTGCCGGCGGTACTGCTCGACGCAGGCGGCGCGCCGGATCTTGCCGCTGGTGGTGGTGGGAATCGAGCCGGGCGGCACCAGCACGAGGTCTCCCACATTCACGCCGTGCGCATTGGAAATCGCCGAGGTGACGTCGCGTTTGACGGAGGTCAGCGAGTGCATGGCCGCCTCGGTGGAGTCGCCTCGCTTCTTGTACTCGATGACGGTGACGAGCTTCTCGGTGCTGTTCACCGGAACCGATATCGCCGCGACCCGACCGCCGGTGATCTCCTGGACCGTCGCCTCGATGTCCTCGGGATGGTGATTTCGTCCCCGGATGATCAGCAGGTCCTTGATGCGCCCGACGATGAACAGTCCACCCTCGTGGACGAAACCCAGGTCACCGGTCTTCAGCCATGGCCCGTCCGGCGTACCCGGCGACGGGTCGACGAGCGTCGCGCCGAAGCAGCGCTGTTCTGTCGGCGGCTTGCGCCAGTACCCCTCGGCCACGTTGGCGCCGCACACCCAGATCTCGCCGACCACCCCCGGCGGGCACTCGCTGTCGGTGTCGCCGTCGACGATTCGCAGTGCCGGGGATTGCGGCAGCTCGTATTTCACCAGCGACGAGCCGGCGCCAGCCGCGCACGGCTTTGCCCGGCCCGCGGACAGCTCGTCGATATCGAAGTGAACCGTCGCCTCGTCACTCCAGGTGCCACTGGCCACGAAGACGGTTGCCTCCGCCAAGCCGTAGGACGGACGCATCATGTCGTCCCGAAAGTTGAAGTGCGCGAACCGATCGACGAAGCGGCTCAGGGTGGCCGGCTCGACGCGTTCGGCGCCGCTGATGATGCCCAGCACCCCGCCGAGGTCGAGTCCGGCCAGGTCACGGTCGCTGGTCTTGCGGGCCGCCAGGTCGAAGGCGAAGTTGGGGGCGGCCGACCACGAAGACGTGTTCGCGGCCAGGGATCGCACCCATCTGGCCGGCCGCTCCAAGAACGCGACGGGACTCATCAGCTCACCGCGCCAGCCGCCCAGGATCGGCGCGCACACGCCCAGCACCAAACCCATGTCGTGGTAGAAGGGCAGCCACGACACGATCGTGGTGTCCGACGGGGCTTTTCTGCGGGAGTCGGCGAAGAAGCTGCGCATCAGCTGCTCGAAATTCACCTGCAGGTTGTGGTGCGAAATCATCACACCGGTCGGGGTTCGGGTCGAACCCGAGCTGTATTGCAGATACGCGACGTCGGGCAAAACGGTTGCCGGAACGGCGGTTTGGCGATCGGCGTCCAGATTCATCGAATCGATTTCGACGATCTTCGGGACATCATCCATGCGCGCCCGATCGACGTACTCGGCGACATCTTCGGCGACCGCGGACGTGGTGAGCACGATCGACGGTGACGTATCGGCGAGGACGGCGCTGACCCGCTCGTCGCTCGAGCCGCGATGCGGCAGCGGAAGCGGAACCGCGATGAGCCCGGCCTGCATCGATCCCAGGAACGCCGCGATGTAGTCGAGGCCCTGCGGCGCCAGGATTACCGCCCTGTCACCGACCGAACCGTGCTGGCCGAGCTCGCCCGCCACGTTGAAGGTCCGGCGGGATAATTGCGACCACGTGAGGCTCTGCGCAACGCCGTCGGCGTCGTCGGAGTAATCGGTGAACGTATACGCCACGTCGTTGGGCCGCAGGCTGGCACGCCCGTGCAGCATGGCAAGAATCGATGATCCAGACATAGGCGCGTTGTCTAGCCGGTGCCGTGGGACAACACCGAAGTGGCGCCGCTGAGGATCTGGGAAAGGGGATCGGCGCCGCCGCCGAAGGTTGCCTGGTTGGCCGGCGCGGTGACTTCCGCCGGGTCGAAGCCGTGCACCGGGTCCACCTGGACCGGGGCCGTCGCCGGGTCGTCGTTTCGCGCGTAACCCGCATTCACCCGGGGAATCAGGATGGCGTCCAGCTTGTCCAGCGTGCCTTCGTCGATCCCGATGTATTTGAGCGGCATGACGAGCGGAAGGTGCTTCTCCGGGACCATGATCGTCGTGTCTTTGGCGCCCCTGGAGTTGATCGTGGTCCTGATGTTTTGCGGGGGCACCATGCTCGGGTTGGTGAAAGCCACCGCCGTGTGACCGGTGGCCAGCCCTAGCAGCGTGTTCGCCAAAGCGAACATGTTGTCGGGCCGGTCGGGGAAGTCCGCGATCGAGTCGTACGCCGCCACGAATCTGTTTGTGTCGTACTGGCTTTCGTACTGAGGCGGCATAGTGTAGTCGAGTGCGGGAACGACGCTGCCGACCGGAAACATAGCGGTCAGGAAGCTCTGCCCGAAGGCGTGATGCCCAATGGGGTCACCGAACGTGGCGAAGTTCAGTCTGTCCGGCGGGGGAGCGGCCGGGTCATTCGCCAGCCGGGCCTGTTCGCCGTCGACCACGAACCCGCCCTCGGACAAGCCGATCGCCGTGCCCGGGCGGCCGGTGCGGATCGCGGCATCGAGGTTGTTCACCCCCACGTCGACCGACTCGCCGACGCTTGGGCCGTCCAGACCCAGTCCGGGCAACAGCCCCTCACCGATCTTGCCGATACCCGGGAAGAGTCGCTCCAGCACGTGCCCCTGCACCTGTCCTGCCGGGTAGCGGACGATTTCGCGCTGCTGGCCGGGGAACCACTGGGCGCCCTCCTGCCGGATGTACTCGTCGTAGGGGATGCCTAGGACGTGAGCGCCGCCGAGGGCGAATGCCGTCTGGTCGCCCGGCGCCCCCGGGGTCGGCGGCCCGCCGATCGGCGCGTCGTCAGCCGTCGCGGTATTGACGCCGAAACACCCTGTGGCAGCTACGGTTACCAGCGCCGTAACACCTGCGAGCAGTTTCTTCATCCCAACTCCTACCGCTCGAATCCGCCTCGTAGTCTCACACACATCCGGTACGGGTGCTAACCGGGCTGCGCCTCGGCGCGTCCCTCCGGTAACCGCGGCGCCGGCCGCCGGGCTCCCACTGGCGCGCCCGCTCGGGAGGGCCACCAATTCGCCCGCCCGACCAGGGCGGCGATGGCGGGAACCGTGATGGTGCGCACCAAGAAGGTGTCCAGCAAAATTCCCACCCCGATCACGAAACCGCCCTGGACCACGGTGCTGATGCTGGAGAACAAGAGGCCACACATCGAGGCGGCAAAGATCAGACCCGCCGCAGTGATCACCCCGCCGGTCGAACCCAGGGTCCGGATGATGCCGTAACGCATGCTGTGCGGCGACTCCTCCCGCATTCGCGAGACGAGCAGCATGTTGTAGTCGGCTCCCACCGCGACCAGCACCACGAATGCCAGCGGCGGCACACTCCAATGCAATTGCTGGCCCAGCAGGTATTGCACCACCAGTACCCCGATTCCCACCGCCGACAAATACGAAATGACCACGGAGGCAACGAGATACAGCGGAGCGACGATGGCGCGCAGCAGCGCGATCAGGGTCACCAGCACGACCAGCAGGGTCACCGTGATGATGAACCGGATGTCGTGCTGGTAGTAGTCGCGCGTGTCCTTGAGCGCGACGGTGTATCCGGCCATCGACACCGTTGCGTCCGCGAGCGCGGTGTTCGGCTGGGCCCCCCGGGCGGCCGCTTCGATCGCGTTGACCTGATCCATGGCTTCGGTGCTGAACGGATTGAGTTTGGTCTGGACCAGGTAGCGCACCGAGTGACCGTCCGGCGAGATGAATGCCTTGGCTGCCTTCTGGAATTCCGCCAAGTGCAGGAGCTGGGGTGGGATGTTGAATCCGGCCATGGCCGGTTGCGCCGCGTCGCGTTTCAGCGACAACAGAAACGCCGCTGAGTCGTTGAGGCCGCTGCCGAGCTGTTTGACTTGGTCGACGACCTGAGCCACCGCGTCGGCGATTTGCCGGCTGCCACCGGCGAAACGGTTAGCGCCATCTTGCAAGGTGTTCAGGTTCGACTGCAGGCCACCGGGTTTGTCCATCCCCAGCGAATGCAGCACGGTGGTGAGCTTTGCCAATGCGGCGCGCAGGCGGTCCGCCGACGCTTTCAGCGCGTGCTTGTCCGGGTACTCCTGCAGCTGGTGCGCCAAGTCGTTGATGGCGTCGAGGTCTGCTTGATCGCGCGAACCGACGAGTTGCTCGAATGTCCCGCGGGTGGCGCTGCACGAGGGGTCGACGTCGCATCGGGGGTTGCCCTGCAGGGCCCCCAATACCGGGCCGATCCAGGCGAACATGTTCTTGGCCGCCGAGAAGTTCCAGCCCATGTTGTTGCTGAGTGCGTTGACATGGTCCACGAGCTGGGCCGCGAGATCGACTTCTTTCACCAGCGCGTCGCCGGTGTACTGGTTCTTCGTCGACGAGAAGGCGGTCTCCAGCTCCTGGACGCCGGCGGCGAGCTGGATGACCTGGCCCCGCATGTTGCCGAGGTTGTCGGCCAACGTCCCCGCCCCGTCTACCAGCCGGTTGAGGTCGCCTGTGTGGTCTTTGATCAGGGTGGACCCGCCGGCCAGCAGGGTGCCGATAGCGCCCGCTTGATAGGTGGCCCTGAATTGTTCGGGCACGTTGCCGGTGGGACGCGTAATGCCACTGACCGCAGCAACATTCGGCAATTGACTGACCCGGTCCGCCATTTGCTCGAGGTCTGCGAGCGCCTTCGGCGTGCGAAGGTCGTGCGGGGACTGGACCAGGATGTACTGCGGGATGGACTGATTCACCGGGAAGTGGCGATCCAGCGCGGCGTACCCGACGGAGCTCGGGGCGGACGCCCGCAGCGCCTTGCGATCGTCGTAGTTGTATCGCACCAGACCGGCGCAGCTGGCCAGGATGATCAACACGAGCACGCTGGCAACCAGGTTGACCCTCGGTCGTCGCACGATGCGGATGCCCGACCGCCGCCAGAACCGGGCGGTCAGCTCGCGCCGCGGCTTGACCAAGCCGCGCCGTCCCGCAAGCACCAGGACTGCCGGCAGCAGCGTCAGCGCGGCGAGGAATGCCACACCGATCCCGATCGCCGACGACGCGCCGACCGTTTTGAACACACCCATGCGGGCGAAGCTGATCAGCAGGAAGGTGACACCGACGGTGGCCGCGGATGCGGCGATCACCTTTCCGATCGAGAACATGGCGCGCTTGACCGCCTGATCGGGAGTTGCGCCCGACCGCAGGTAGTCGTGATAGCGGCTGATCAGAAAGACGGCGTAATCGGTTCCGGCTCCGGCCATTATGGCGCTCAAGAACACGACGGACTGGTTCGAGACGCCCGAGCCGGTCAGTTGGGAGTAGCCCGCTACCACCGCCTGCGCGATCATCAGGGATATCCCGATCGTCAGCAACGGCAGCAGCATGGTGACCGCGCTGCGGTAGATCACCAGCAGGACGATCAGGACCATCACCGCGATCGCCAACTCGATCGGCATCCGGTCCCGAGCGCCCGCGTCGGTGAGGTCGGCGACGGTCGCCGCGGGGCCGGTGAGGTTTGCCGTCAGCGATGTGCCGGTAAGCGCCCCCTTGACGATTTCGCCGATCCGGTTGAAGGCGGCGTACGAGCGGGGCGTGCCCAACTCACCAGCGACGCCGACCGGCAGCACCCACGCCTTGTGATCCTTGCTGGTGACGACGGAGCGCAACGCCGGCGTGCTGGCGAAGTCCTGCAGCATCACGACATCTCGCGTGTCGCGGCGCAGCGCATCCACCACTTTGCCGTAAGCGGCCTCGTCGGCCGGGCCGAGCCCCTTGTCGTCGGTCAACACCACCAACAGCAGGTTTTCTGAGCCCGACTCGTGAAACGCCTCGGTCATCTTTCGAGCGGTCACGCTCGAGGGCGCATCGCTGGGCAGGATGGCAAGCGGATGCTTCTCGGCCATCTCGCCCAGCGAGGGAAAAGTCAGGGGTAGCGCGACGGCGATCGCAATCCAGATCCCCACCACTGCCCAGGGCCACCGCACCACGAAATCGGCTAGCCGTCGCATATCGCCCTCATCCCCGCTCGGCGCCGTCGGGCGTGCCCGCCGGGGACTCTCGGCCGCACCCGCCCGAGCCCGGTCACACCACGCAAATTCGCCTCACGAGCCATCGAAGTGCTCCACGCTACGCGACGCGTCCCCAGCTCCCGCTGCCGGCGACCCGCACGCAGACCGACTTCATCGCCTCCAGGTAGCGGACAACCGATTTCCGGGCGACCGGGTTGTCCGGGTGCATGATCGCCATGAACGTGCCTTCCCCGTAGCGGAATATGTAAATGGTCAGCTGGTATGAATATCGGCCGTCGGGATAGATTCCGATGTTGTTCGCCAACCCCATGTCGGCCGCGGCGAGAATGGCATTGAGCGGAGCGGCGCCGCCATGAAAGAAATTCGACACCGGAAAGTTTGGTTGCGGCCAGCGCAACCACGGCGCGAGTTCCAACACGCGGTAATAGGGAACTTTCGCCATATCCAGATTCGAATCGAAGGACGCCTGCGCCGCCCACGCGGCATCGCCGAACGAGGCGGCAGCTATGGGCACGGTGATGGGGATCAAACCGGTGAACCAACCCTGCGTCATGAAATTGTCGGTGGCTTTGCGGGAATCCCTGGGAGTAAGCCCGTAATACGTGAGGGCACCCGTGAATTCGTGCTCCACCAAGGCGAGGCAGGCGAACAGGCCGCCGACAAACCGTGCGCCGGCCGCCGCGCAGGCCGATTCGAACCGTTCGGTCTGTGCCGCGTCCATCAGGAGTTCGGACGTCATGTCGCTGCTACTGGAGTCCTGCGGGTCGCCCAGCGGGAGCGGGAACTCGGGAAAGCCGCCATCGTTGTTTTCGGCGAAGTCGATCCACGCGCGCACCTCGGGGGAATCGACGGTCAGCGTTGACGTGTACTCGCGTTCGCGGGTGCAGAAATCATCGAAGCTGCCGGCATCGGGAAGGGTGAGGGCCTGCCCGCCGCCGCTCAACGCGGTGTACATGCCGTTGGCCTCCATCATTGTGGTGCCAATCAACGTCGCGTCCCCGTGGACATGATCCATGGCGGCAAAGAATGTGAAGCGGTCTTCGCTTTGAATAATCCCGAAGGTGAAGCAGCCCCACTCCAGCGGATTCGGAATGGCCACGACGTGAGCGTGTATTTCGTCGGGAGTCATCTCACCGTGCTCGATCGGGGCGAATTCGATAGCGTCGGCATCGTCGACGGTATGCCTGATGAATTCTCCGTCACCGGTGTGCTCGAACCAGCTGCGGAACGTGTCGTGCCGGCGCAGATACGCGTTGACGGCGTGGTTCATGGCGGCAACGTCACACGTCCCGGGCACTTCACAGGTAGCGATGATCTGGCGGGAGAAATTCAGCCCCGCGGCGGTCCGTTCACAGTAATTGCGAAGATGCTGGCTCTGCATGTAGCTGACCGGCACGGAGCTGACCGGCGCGTGCCTGACCTTTTCGGTCGCCGCGGCCGTCGGGTGCCAGGAGATCACCGACCCGGGCGTCACCGTCCAATCACCGAGTGCGCCGATCGTAATCTTCCCGATGCGCAAAACTTCGTCCTCCTCGGTTGCAACGACCACGGCCACCCTGGCGGCGAGACCAAGATAAACCCTCCGAGTGATCGCCGTCGCAGGCGTGCGCGAGCCACCGCCTACACTCGCTCACGGATCCGGCAGGCCGTTGTGGCGATCGAACGGCCGGACGGGGACGCAGGGCGGCAGTCACACCGGCTGTCGTTGCGCGGTGCGGCGCTGCGGGGACGGCGCCGGCCTCCGGAAAAGATCTTCCGAGCGCAACCGGCGTCCCGTGGGGATCGATCGTGACCGGCCAGGAGAGGACAAGCGCATGGCATCCGTCGAAGGTCTGGGCAAGCCGGCATCGGGCTTTGCGATCATCGGTTACGCGGCGCGATTCCCCGGAGCCGCCGATGCCGACGAGTTCTGGGATCTGTTGCAGCACGGCCGCGACGCGATATCCGAAGTGCCGCAAGACCGCTGGGACGTCGACGAATTCTTCGACCCCGAACCGGGGGCGCCCGGCAAGGTCGTCACCCGTCGTGCCGGCTTCGTCGATGACGTGACGGGATTCGACGCGCCGTTCTTCGGCATGTCGACCCGCGAGGTCAGGCTGATGGACCCGCAGCACCGCATCCTGCTGGAAACGGCATGGCGCGCGGTCGAGCATTCAGGCACTGCGCCAACCGATCTGGCTGACAGCAACACCGGGGTCTTTGTCGGTTTGGCCACGCACGACTACCTGGGAATGGCATCCGACGAGCTGACGTACCCCGAAATCGAGGCCTACATGGCCATCGGGACCTCGAACGCCGCGGCCGCCGGCCGGATCAGCTATCGGCTGGGACTGCAGGGTCCGGCCGTCGCCGTCGACACGGCGTGCAGCTCGTCGCTGGTGGCGATCCATCAGGCGTGCCAGGCGCTGCGCCTCGGGGAATGCGACCTGGCGCTGGCCGGCGGCGCGAACGTGCTGCTCACCCCGGCGACCATGATCACGTTCTCCAGCGCGCACATGCTCGCCCCTGACGGCCGGTGCAAGACATTTGATGCGGCCGCGGACGGCTACGTGCGCGGCGAGGGCTGCGGCGTCATCGTGATCAAGCGCCTGGAGGACGCGATCCGCGACGGCGATCGGATCCGCGCCGTGATCCGCGGCAGTGCGATCAACCAGGACGGCGCCTCGGGGGGCCTGACCGTACCCAATGGCGTTGCCCAGCAAAGGGTTATCGCCGATGCGCTCAAGCGGGCCGACCTCGAACCACGCGACGTCGGATACCTGGAAGCGCACGGCACCGGGACGTCGCTGGGTGACCCCATCGAAGCGCAGGCCGCGGGCGCGGTGCTCGGCGCCGGGCGCGAACCCTCCCGGCCGCTGCTGATGGGTTCGGTGAAGACGAACATCGGACACCTGGAAGCGGCCGCGGGCATCGCCGGGGTGATCAAGGTCATCCTGTCGCTCGAGAACGAACTGATCCCGCAACACCTCCACTTCGAGAACCCGTCGCCCCACATCCCCTGGGACCGGCTTGCGGTGCAGGTCGTCGAGCAGCCCACCGCCTGGGAACGCAACGGAGAGCCGCGCATTGCCGGCATCAGCTCGTTCGGCTTCGCCGGCACCAACGCTCACGTCATTCTCTCCGAAGCTCCCGAGCAAACGGAGTCCGTTTCCCCGGCACCGCTTCCGGTCGAGCATTCCGGGCACCGCCGGTTCAGCATCCTCCCGCTTTCGGCGCGAACGCCCGCCGCGTTGGCGCGGCTCGCGGCCGACTACCGCAGCTGGTTGAGCGCGCACCCCGAGGCCACCCTCGCGGACGTGTGCTTCACCGCGGGGGCGGGTCGGGCACACCTGGAGCAGCGGGCCGCGCTGGTGGTCAACTCGCGAGAATCCGCGCTGGAACTACTCGGCGCTCTGGCGGACGACCGCCCGGCACCGGGGTTGTTCCGCGGAGAATCGCAGGAGCCACCGAAGACCGCGTGGCTGTTCACCGGTCAGGGCAGCCAATACCCCGGCATGGCTCGAGAGTTGTTCGACAGCGAGCCGGTGTTTGCCGAGACGCTGAATCGGTGCGCCGCCGCGGTTGCCGACGTTCTCCAAAGGCCTTTGCTGGACGTTGTTTTCGATGCGGACGGCCCGGACGGCGAAGCGACGCTGCAGCAAACGTCGTACGCGCAACCCGGACTGTTCGCGGTGGAGATGGGCCTGGCCCGGCTTTGGCAGTCGTGGGGCTTCGAGCCCGACGTGGTGCTGGGCCACAGCGTTGGCCAGTATTCGGCGGCCTGCGTGGCGGGCGTGTTCAGTCTCGAGGACGGTGCCTTGCTGATGGCCGAACGCGGTCGTCTGTTCGGCAGCCTGCCTTCGGGTGGCCGGATGGTCGCGGTGTTCACCGCCGCCGAGCGGGTCGAGCGACTCACCGACGAGTTCCCCAGCCTGTCGGTGGCCGCCTACAACGGCGCCAACACCGTGTTGTCCGGTCCGGTGGCGGACCTGGAGCGGGCGGTGGCCGCAGTGTCGGCCGACGGTGTTCGGTGTGACTGGCTGGACACCAGCCACGCCTTCCACTCGGCGCTGCTGGACCCGATCCTCGACGAATTCGAATCGTATGCGGGGCGGTTCGACTTCAAAGCGCCGCAACGAATCCTGATCGACAACCGCACCGGAGCGGCGCTGGGCCGCAGCGTGAAGCTCGATGGCGCTTACTGGCGCCGTCACGCGCGCCAGCCGGTGGAATTCGCCAAGAGCGTGCGCACCCTCGCCGAGCTGAGCTGCAAGGTGTTGCTCGAGATCGGCCCGCGACCGGTGCTCACCGCCTCGGCCCTGAGCGCATGGCCCGACCCGGCCACCGCACCGCGGGCGATCACGTCGCTGCGCCGTAACACCGCCGACCACCGGCAGATCACCGAAGCGGTTGCCGACGCGTATGTCCTTGGCCACCTGCCCGACTTCGCGGCGTTCGGGCAGGCGCACGCACGCAAGCTGGACCTGCCCACCTATCCCTTTGAGCGGCGTCAGTACTGGTTCCGCGACGACCGCGAGCGCCCCGACCAACGCCGCGACGTCGGTGGGCCGCGCACCGAAGCGGTCCGCCTTCTCGAGGACGGCCGGATCGAGGAGCTCGCGACG
>NZ_LZKY01000106.1:0-15246 GCF_001673055.1 Mycobacterium sp. 1245801.1 | reverse complement strand
GGCGGTTGACTCGTGGCTGTCCAGGCCGACGAAGCCGCGCACGAAGTCACCGGCCACCAGGGTGCGTTCGCCGGTCTCGGGGTGCACCCGCACCACCGGATGCTCGGTGCGGAAGTCGGGCTTTTCGAACGCCTGCCGAAACGCCCGCTGCTCCTCGCTCATCGCTTCGACGCTCACGTAGTCGTACCGGTTGGTGTGCAGCGCCCAGAGGTTTTCCACCAGGCATTTGAGCGGTTCGGGCAGGTGCTGGTAGGCCGCCACGGTCGAGGCCCACAGCGTCGAGCCCCCGTAGGCCGGCAGCGTGACCGCACGCAGGATCGACGCCGAGGGGTAGTTGGCGGCGAACGTCACGTCGGTGTGCCAGCGGTTCGCCTTGCCGTACTCGGAGTCGATCGGGGTGATCACCGGGAGGTGCTTGGCGGCCAGGGCCGACGCGGCCGGGTGGCCGATCGGCGTGCCCAGCAGACCGGCGAACGCGAGCTGCTCGGAGTCGTCGAGGTGGTGCTGGTGACGGAAGAAGATCACCTTGTGGGTCAACAGCGCCCGGCGGATCGTCTCGACCGCGTCCTGGTCGAGGTCGCCGCCGAGGCGAACCCCGTCCACCCGGGCGCCGATGCGACTGCCCAGCTTGGTGACGGTTATCTGACCTGTCATTTCGTGTTCCTTGAGTCAAAACGGGTGTAGTCAACTGACTACATTTGGTAGTGTAGTCAAATGACTACAACTTCCGCAACCGGCCGCGGGAAGGTGCCCACCGGGCGCGCGGAGGTGGCCGCGGCGATCCTGGAAGCCGCCACCGACCTGTTCGCCGAGCGCGGTCCGGCCGCGACGTCCATCCGCGACATCGCCGCGCGCTCCAACGTCAACCACGGACTGGTGTTCCGCCACTTCGGCACCAAGGAGCAATTGGTCGGCGCCGTGCTCGATCACCTGGGCGCCAACCTGAGCGCCCTGCTGGGCACCGATGCGCCCGCGGCCGTGCTGGAGAGTTCCCTGGATCGCCAGATGCGGGTGATGGCGCGCACCGTGCTGGACGGCTATCCGGCCGGCCAGCTACAGAAGCGCTTTCCCAACATCGCGACGCTGCTCGACGGGGTGCGGCCGCTCTACGACGACGACGTCAAGGCCCGGCTCGCGGTCGCCAATGCCCTTGCGCTGCAGTTCGGTTGGCGCCTGTTCGCCCCGATCCTGCGGTCCGCCACCGGGATTGAGGAGCTGACGGATGCCGAAATACGCGCAGCGGCCGGCGCGGAGGTGCAACGCATCCTCGCGCCCGCCGATGCTCAGTGAGCCTGCACCGATTCCGCGATCAGGGATCGCCGGTGCAGCGGTTCGCGGCCGGCGGGCTGCTGCGGCGGCGGCAGTAGCGGCTTGCGGGGATGCACCGCGACCGTCGTCGCGGATTCGGTGCTCAGCTCGAGGTCCTCGCCGGCGTGCCGGATGGTCAGCTCGCCGCCGGGCCCGTCGCGCAGCGTGTAGGTGACCTCGGCGTGGTTGACGTCGACCGTGACCCGGAAGTCGCGCCAGCGCAGCCGGAACCGTAGCCGCGAAATGCCATCGGGCAGTTGAGGATCCAGCGACAGGACGCCCTCGTCGTCGCGTAGGCCGCCGAAGCCGGACACCAGCGCCGTCCAGGCGCCGGCCAATGAGGCCATGTGCAGACCGTCGCGGGTGTTGTGGTGCAGATCGCGCAGGTCGATCAGGGCGGCCTCGTAAGCGTAGTCGTGCGCGAGCTCGAGGTGCCCCACCTCGGCGCACATCACCGCCTGCGTGCACGCCGACAGTGACGAGTCGCGGACCATGCGCGGCTCGTAATAGTCGACGTTGCGCGCCTTCTGCTCGGGAGTGAACGCGTGGCTCTGCCAGTGCATCGCCAGGACCAAGTCGGCCTGCTTGATCACCTGCGCGGGGTACAGGCGCACGTACGGGTCGTGCAGCAGCAACGGGTAGGCGTGGTTCTCCTTGAAGTCCCACTCCGCGAGGGTGGTGAAGCCTTCACACTGCTGATGGACTCCCAGCCCCTCGTCGTACGGAATGTTGGCGGCGCCGGCCGCATCGCGCCACGCCGCCATCTCCTCGTTGGTGACCCCCAGCGCCTTGGCCACGTCGGGGTGGCGGTTGCAGGCGTCGGCGGCGACGCGCAGATTGTGCGCGGCCATCAGGTTGGTGAAGACGTTGTCGCGCACGATCGCCGTGTACTCGTCGGGGCCGGTGACGCCGTCGAGGTGCCAGACGCCGTGCCGGTCGTGGTGGCCGAGCGAGAGCCACAGCCGGGCGGTCTCGACCAGCACCTCCAGCCCGCAATCGGCCTCCAGGTCGTCGTCGCCGGTGACGATGCGGTAGCGCTCGAAGGCCATCGCGATGTCGGCGTTGATGTGCCAGGCCGCCGTGCCGGCCGGCCAGTAGGCCGAACACTCCTGCCCGCGGATGGTCCGCCAGGGGAACGCGGCGCCCTCCAAGCCCAGTTCGGCCGCCCGCTCCTTGGCCAGATCCAGGGTCGAGGCGCGCCAGCGCAGCGCGTCGGCCACGGTGTGTGGCGCGGTGTAGCTGAGCACCGGCAGCACGTACCCCTCGGTGTCCCAGAAGGCGTGGCCGTCATAGCCGGTTCCGGTGAGCCCCTTGGCGGCGATCGCGCGGCGTTCGGCGCGGGCGCTGGCCTGCAGCAGGTGGAACAGCCCAAATCGCACGGCCTGCTGGGATTCGGGGTCGCCCTCGACCTCGACGTCGGCGCAGTCCCAGAAGTTGTCCAGATACTCGCGCTGCGCATCCAACAGTCCCTGCCAGCTGGTGTAGCGGGCGCTGTGCAGCGCGGCGGCGACCTGGTCGCGCAGCGCCGGGCGCGAGCGCATGCTCGACCATCCGTACGCCAGGTACTTGACGACGCGCAGCCTCTGTCCCTTGCGCAGCCCGCAGATCACGGTGGTGCGGGCCAGGTCGGCGCGCGCGTCGGTGGTGACCTCGACGCGCCCTTCAACGTCGACCTCGTGATCCATGCCGGCGGCCATCATCAGCGCGCTGCTGCGCGTGCGGTGCATGAGAACCGCTCCAGTGTCGGTGTATTCGTGCGCGACCGCTTCGAGCGGGGTCTCCAGGATGGCCGACACCCGGGGGTCGCCGGAGGTCTCCGGCTGGTCCTCGTTGGTGACCAGCTCCGACTGCACCGTCACCCGAACGAACTCACCGATCGCCTCGACGCAGTACTCGATGGCGGCGACGCCGCGCTGGGCCAGTGACACCAGCCGGGTGGAGACCACCTTGACCTCTTTGCCCGCCGGCGAGCGCCAGTGCGCGCTGCGGGTCAGCGTTCCGGCGCGAAGGTCCAGATCCCGTTCGTGACATAGGACTTCGCCGTAGCGGACGTCGAACGGCTCGTCCTCGACCAGCAGCCGGATGATCTTGCCGTTGGTGACGTCGACCAGCGTCTGGCCGGCTTCGGGGTAGCCGTAACCGGCCTCGGCGTAGGGCAGCGGCCGGATCTCGTAGAAGGAGTTCAGATAGGTGCCCGGCAGGCCGTAGGGCTCGCCCTCGTCGAGGTTGCCGCGCAGCCCGATGTGCCCGTTGGACAGGGTGAACAGCGATTCTGACTGGGCCAGCAGATTCAGGTCGAGCTGGGTCTCGCGCACGTGCCAGGGGTCAACGGGGAACGATTCGTCGGTGATCATGAGCCCAGCAGCTCGGCGAGGTCGGTGACCACCACGTCGGCGCCGTTGCGGCGCAGTTCCTCGGCCTGGCCCACTCGGTCGACGCCCACCACGAATCCGAAGTTACCGGCCCGGCCGGCCGCCACGCCGGACAACGCGTCTTCGAACACCGCCGCCGCTGCGGCGTCGACGTCGAGCAGCTGCGCCCCGCGCAGGTAAGAGTCGGGGGCCGGCTTGCCGGCGATGTGTTCCTCGCGCAGGGTGACGCCGTCCACCCGCTTTTGCACGAACCGGTCCAGGCCGGTGACCTCGAGGACGTCGCGGGTGTTGGCGCTCGACGACACCACCGCGATTGCCAGGCCCGCGGCCGACACCGCCTCTAGGTAGCGGCGGGATCCATCGAACACCTTGACGCCGTCCTCCTTGAGGACCTTCTGGAACATGTCGTTCTTGCGGTTGCCCAGGCCGTAGATCGTCTCGGCGTCGTCGGGGTCGTCGGGGCTGCCGTCGGGCAGCTGGATGTCGCGGCTTTCCAAAAAGGACCGGACGCCGTCCTCGCGCTTCTTGCCGTCCACGTATTCGCGGTAGTCCGCGCCCGCGTCGAAGGGGACGAATTCGTCGCCGGTGCGCTTGGCCCGGTCGGACAGGTAGGCGTCGAACATGGCCTTCCAGGCCTTGGTGTGCACACTGGCGGTGTCGGTGAGCACTCCGTCGAGGTCGAACAGACAGGCACGCACCTCCTCCGGCAGACCCAGCGCTGAACTCAACGGCGGACCTCGCTCTCTGGTCTCGGGCGACTGGCTTAAGCGATACCCACTTCACCATGCCCGCCATGCGTGTCGCCAGGGATCAGCGGTCTTTTGCCACTGCCACGCCCTGGATCGCGCGCAGGCGCCCATCGGCCAGCGCCCGGGTGAGGTTTTCGGCCTTGCGGTCGAAGTCGGGGACGAAGGCGTGCAGGCCCAGCGGCTGGGGCGGCTGGGCCAGCAGCGCCTGCATGAGCGAGCTCGCGGTCTCGGTGAGGTCGTTCCAGTGCTGCACCGCCAATCCCGCGGAGGTGACCAGGGTGCGCAGCTCGCCGGGGGCCACCAGGTGGCTGTTGGCGGCGGTGTCGGTCCAGGGCAACGGGAAGTCGAGTGCGCGGCCGTCGCCGATGGTCAAGTCCCACAGCGCAAGCCGGCCACCGGGAGTGAGGACGCGGCGCGCCTCGGCGTAGAGCCGCGCCTTGTCGGCCACGTTCATCTGGACGTGCTGGCTGATCGCGACGTCGAAAGTGTCGTCGGCGAAGGGGAGTTCGGTGACGTCCGCCTGGCGAACCGCGATGAGGCGGTCGAGACCGACGAGCCGGTTGAGCCAGTCGTTCGTCTCGCAGTACTCCTCGGTGAGGTCAACGGCGGTGACCCGGCAGCCATAGCGGTCGGCGAGGTAGCGGGCCGTGCCACCGATCCCGCTACCGGCGTCGAGCACCGCGCTCGCGCTGGAGATCTGCGTAAGGTCCACCAGCTGCGCGGTGGCGATGCGGCCCATGGTGTGGAAGTCCTCCAGCAGGGCCAGGTCGGCGGGTCGAAGGCCGTCGAGGTCCTTCCCGGCGTCGATCAGCGCCCGTTTGATGTTTGCCCGCGACAGGCCGGTCGAGTACTGGGCCGCGATGGTGTCGTTCATTTCTGCACCTGAGCCCACGCGGTAATGATGGGAGGCATCGCGATGAGGGCGTTGACCGCCTGCGCCTCCTGACGGAATCGCGGCACGAACTCGTCGATGTCGGCGAGTTCGTCGATGGCGAAGCCTCCCTGTTCGGCAATGGGGGACACCAGCCGCCAGACTTCCGCGAGGTAGGCCAGAATGTCCGTGTCGGCGGCGGTGCCGATCGGCGTGCCGAGGGTCAGCCGCGGAGTGCTGAGGCCGGCGTCGGCGAAGATCGTGTGCAGCGTGGTGCCGAATCGCGGGCTGAGCCCCACGTCCTCGAAGGCGCGAACGATTCCGCCCGTCACGCGCCGGAACAGCGGCGTGTCCGGAACGCCGTGCGCACCGGTGATGTCGTTCTCCGAGAACGCGACAACGCCGCCGGGGCGTACGAAGGAGCTGAGGCGCCGCAACGTGGCGGCCGGGTCCGGCAGGTGCATCAGGATCAACCGGCCGATGACCGCGTCCACCGGTTCGTCCGGCACGATGGTGTCGACCGCGGCCTGGGTGAAACGCACTGTGCGCCAGCCCTGTTCGAGAGCGCGGGCGCGGGCGAGCTCGACCATCGCGGCCGCGGCGTCGACGCCGAGGACGGTCCCGGTCGGACCGACCAGCCGGGCGGCGACGAACGACACGTCGCCGGGTCCGGACCCGATGTCGAGCACGCGCATGCCCGGCCGCAGCCCGGCCAGTCGCAGCGCGTGCTCGGTGTGGTGGTCGTAGAGCCGGCCCTGCAGGAGGAGGCGCTGCACCTCCGCGTCGGCGTGGCCCAAGACGTAGGTGCTGCCTTGTGGTGCCGTACTCATCGTGTTCCGATCCTTTCTCCAGCGGCGTTCAGGGCAACGGGATCCCGGTGCGCGACGCCGTGCTCACTGCGCCATACCGGGGACTGGCCGGAAAGCCGTGGGTGGCCGGGCTGCGGGTGTTGTTGGGTCCGGTCGAACTTGTCCAGCCGGCGCATCGGTGTGATCGCGGTCAACATGAAGTTGCCCAGCTGTCGCATGAAATTGCCTGCGGTACGGCGGGATTCCGGTCCGGTGACATAGCGGCGCGCGATGGTGAGGAAGTCCTCGGGCTCGACGCCGGCGACATCGCGGACGTGTGTGGTCGGCGCGCCCACCTCCCAGGTTCCCTGGCCGTGCTCGGGAAGGTAGTGACGCAAGCTGGACTGGAAGAACCCATCGGCGCCGAGCCGTTTGGCGTTGACGCGCACGGCGCGCATGAACATCCACGGCGGAACGTCGATGTGACGCACCCGCCTGCCCAACGCTGCACCGACCGCATCGGCGATCTCGGCCCCCGAGAGCAGCGTCGGTCCGGTGGGCCGGTAGGCGCGGCCGTCGTGACGGTGGGGGTCGAGCAGCGCGCCGACGGCGACCCGCGCGATGTCTTCGTTGGAGGGCGGCGCGTTTCGGCCCACCCCGGTCGGTGTCGGCAACACCCCGAGCTGGGCGGCCAGGGGGACCAGCTGCAGGTAGTTGTCGGCGAAGTAACCCGGATCGACGGCCACATGCGCCGTATCGGGCAGCAACTCGAACAACTTGTCGGTCAACCAGGCCTGCCTCGTCATCAGCGACGGATGCTCCGGGCTGGCCAGCCATTGGCCAAGCGCCACCACCGCTTCCACGCCTGAGCGTCGGGCGGCCACGGCGAAGGCAACGGCGCTGTCGAGGGCGTGCGGATGATAGGGAGGGTTGAAATAGAGCCGGTCGATCCCGGCGATGGCACCCATAACCTGTTGGATGTCAAACATATCGGCGATGACGACCTCGGCGCCCATCTCCCGCAGCCGGGCGCTGCGCGCATCGTCACGATGCACCATGGCCCTGGTTCGGACGCCCCTTTCCAGCAGCTGTGCGGCGACCGCGCCGCCGATCTTTCCGGTGGCGCCGGTGACCAATACTCGACCGTTCATCGGAGTGTCCTTTCCTGTTGTGGCGCCGGTTGCCTGGCCGGGAGGAGCCAGCCGACGACGATCGCCGCGCCCAGCGCGATGCCCGCGCAGACCAGCGAGCTGACCTGCAGCCCGTCCAGGAGCGCGCGATCCACGGCGGCGCGCACCTGCCCGGCTTGGTGTGCGGGCAGTCGCTGGATCACGGTGTGCGCCAGGGCCATTGAGTGGCGCATCGCGTCGGCGGGCAGCCCGGTCAGGGTGGCCGCGTCGAGGTGCCCGGAGTACACGGACGCGAAGATGCTGCCGGCGACGGCGACTCCGAGCGTGCCGCCGAGCTCGCGGGTGGTGTCGTTGACGGCCGATCCCACACCGGCCTTGTCGACGGACAGCGATCCCATGATCGACTCGGTGGCCGGCGAAAAGGTCAGGC
The DNA here is from genome assembly GCF_001673055.1 of Mycobacterium sp. 1245801.1. Lineage (NCBI taxonomy): Bacteria > Bacillati > Actinomycetota > Actinomycetes > Mycobacteriales > Mycobacteriaceae > Mycobacterium > Mycobacterium sp. 1245801.1. The sequence goes on along the minus strand of NZ_LZKY01000106.1, from coordinate 7,598 downwards.
CCAGGCCCCCGCCGAGCAGCAGCATCTGCGTGGCGATCTGGAGGTACGGCGTGGCGGCGTCGACGGTGGACGCCCAGGCCAGCCCGGCGGCGAACACGGCCAAGCCGGCGGCGACGACGGCGGTGGTGCCGACGCGTTCGACCAGCCGGGGCCCGACGATGCTGGCCAGCGCGATCGAGGCGGCGACCGGCAGCAGGCGCACACCGGCCTGAAACGCCGTGTAGTCCTTGATGAATTGGAAGTACTGGGTGATGACGAAGATGAAACCGAACAGGGTGAGAAACCCCGCGGTCACCGCCAGGCTGCCGCCGGAGAACCGGCGGTTGAGGAACACCGAGACGTCGAGCATCGGGTGGGTGCTGCGCCGTTCCCAGCGCGCGAACGCGACGAGAATGGCTGCGGCGACGGCGAATCCGGCCGCCGTCCGGCCGTCGGTCCACCCCCACGTGGGCGCCTCGATGACCGTGTAGACCAGCGTCGTGACCCCGATCGCGGACAGGATGAGGCCACCGATGTCGACCCGCCGCGCCGCCGGGTCGCGCGAGGTCGGGACGAACAGCGCGCCACCGACGATGGCCAGCGCGGCAATCGGAATGTTCACCATGAAAATCGAGCCCCACCAGAAGTGTTCGAGCAGCCAGCCGCCGCTGATCGGGCCGACGGCCACCCCGACACCGACCATGGCCGCCCACAGTCCAATCGCCTTGGCGCGCGGCACCGGGTCGGTGAAGATGTTGGTGATCAGTCCCAGCGTGGTCGGGAAGATCACCGCGGCGCCCACCCCCATGGCTGCCCGCGCGGCGATCAACGCCTCGGCCGAATTGGTCTGTGCGGCAACCGCGGATGTGACGGCGAACAGCGCCAGCCCGGAATTCAGCCAGCCCCGCCTGCCGTGGCGGTCGGACAGGCTGCCCGCCGAGAGCAACAGCCCGGACATCACCAGCGTGTAGGCGTCGACGATCCATTGCAGCTGTGCGGTGTCGGCGCCGAGTTCGCGCGCCAGCGTGGGCAGCGCGACGTTGACGATGGTGGCGTCGACGCTGATGACGAAGACACCCAGGCAGATGACGGCGAGCGCGGCGATGGGGTGGTTGCGAAACGCTGGGTCGGTGCGCATGAACAAGACAGTAAATCTGTCGGACAAACAAATCAAGTACAAACTTGAAAAAGATGTCTAACCCCAGGTAGGGTGGCATGGTGGCGTCCCGCAGGAACTACAACCAGAACTGCCCGATCGCCCGGGGGCTCGACGTCCTGGGTGAGCGGTGGACCCTGCTGATCCTGCGCGAGCTGGTCGGCGGCGCCCGCCGCTACGGTGACCTGCGGGCCGAACTGCCCGGCATCGCAACGAATCTGCTCGCCGAGCGGCTCAAGGAGCTCACACATGCCGGGCTGGTCGATCGCGCCGACCTGCCGGCGCCGATCGGTCGCACCGTCTACAGCCTCAGCGACCTGGGCTGGCAGCGTGTGCTGCCGGTGCTACAGAGCATCGCGTGGTTCGGGCTGGACCACCTGGACCCGATCGGCGACGGGCCGGTGTCGCCGCTCAACGGGTTCCTGGCCGGAATCCTGCTGGGCTTTCAGTCGGGCCGGGCCGCCGGTGTGGAGACCACCTGCCGGGTCGAGATCGACGGCCGCCGTTTCGAATTCGCGGTGACGCAGGGACGCCTGGCCGGTGTCCGCGGTGAGCCCGCGGTGACGATCACGGCGACTGCGGCGGACCTGGTGGCCGCCCGGCTGGGCACCGACGAAGCCCAGCGCACCGCGGCGCGGCGGCGAATCGAGTTCCACGGCGACGCGGATGCCGTCGGCGCCGTCCGCACCGCGTTTGCGCTGTAGGCCTGTCGGGCGGCGGCGACGCCGGCAGCCACTAGACTCGCGTGCGTGGCCGACCCCACTGAAAGCCCTGAACTCGAGATCTCCGAGGTGTCCGGAGCGCCGGCCCGACCGGTGCTGGTCGTGGACTTCGGCGCGCAGTACGCGCAGTTGATCGCCCGTCGCGTCCGCGAGGCGCGGGTGTTCTCCGAGGTCATTCCGCACACCGCGACGGTCGAGGACATCAAGGCCCGCGACCCGCTGGCGCTGGTGCTCTCCGGCGGGCCGTCCAGTGTCTACGCCGACGGCGCGCCCCAGATCGACCCGGCGCTGTTCGATCTCGGGGTGCCGGTGTTCGGCATCTGTTATGGGTTTCAGGCGATGGCGCAGGCGCTGGGCGGGACCGTCGCCCACACCGGCACCAGCGAATACGGTCGCACCGAACTGAAAGTCCTTGGCGGCGAACTGCATTCGGGATTACCGAGTGTGCAGCCGGTGTGGATGAGCCACGGTGACGCGGTCACGGCCGCGCCGGACGGGTTCGAGGTGGTGGCCAGCAGCTCCGGCGCTTCGGTGGCCGGCTTCGAAAACCGGGCCCGACGCCTGGCCGGTGTGCAGTACCACCCGGAGGTCATGCACAGCCCGCACGGCCAGCAGGTGCTCAGCCGATTCCTGCACGACTTCGCCGGTCTGGGCGCGGACTGGACGGCCGCCAACATCGCCGAGGTGCTGATCGAGCAGGTGCGCGCCCAGATCGGCGACGGCCGGGCGATCTGCGGGCTGTCGGGCGGGGTGGATTCCGCGGTGGCCGCCGCGCTGGTGCAGCGCGCCATCGGTGACCGGTTGACCTGTGTCTTCGTCGACCACGGGCTGCTGCGCGCCGGCGAGCGGGCGCAGGTGCAGCGCGACTTCGTCGCCGCCACCGGGGCCAACTTGGTCACCGTCGACGCGGCCGACACCTTTCTCTCCGCACTGGCGGGCGTGACCAATCCCGAAGGCAAACGCAAGATCATCGGACGCCAGTTCATCCGGGCCTTCGAGGGTGCGGTGCGAGACATCGTGGGGGACGGGGATTCTCACGTCGATTTCCTGGTGCAGGGCACGCTGTATCCGGACGTGGTGGAATCGGGCGGTGGCAGCGGGACCGCGAACATCAAGAGCCACCACAACGTCGGCGGCCTGCCCGACGACCTGAAGTTCACGCTCGTCGAGCCGCTGCGGCTGCTGTTCAAGGACGAGGTCCGCGCGGTCGGCCGCGAGTTGGGCCTGCCGGAGGATATTGTTGCGCGCCAACCCTTTCCGGGACCGGGTTTGGGGATCCGGATCGTCGGCGAGGTCACCGCTGCCCGGCTGGACACGCTGCGGCGTGCGGACTCGATCGCCCGCGAGGAACTCACCGCTGCCGGCCTGGACACCCTGATCTGGCAGTGTCCGGTGGTGCTGCTCGGCGAGGTGCGCTCGGTCGGCGTGCAGGGCGATGGCCGCACCTACGGACACCCGATCGTGCTGCGCCCGGTGTCCAGTGAGGACGCCATGACCGCCGACTGGACCCGGGTGCCCTACGAGGTGCTCGAGCGCATCTCGACCCGGATCACCAACGAGGTGGCCGAGGTCAACCGCGTGGTGCTGGACATCACCAGCAAACCACCCGGCACCATCGAATGGGAGTAGGCCCCGGCCGCGAAAATGCGGTCACATGCCACCCATCAGCCACACCAGTATCGATCGCATAACGCTGCCCCTTGCGTCGCTTGACGGTTGTCGGAGGGCAGGTGTTTACTTCGAAATGTATCGAACATACATTCGAATACTTTTCCCGAACGTGGTGCTAGGAGGCTGTCATGACCGCGGCTTTTGCCTCCAGCCGCCGCCAGGAAACCCGTGCTGAGCAGCTGGAATCGTTGCGCCGGCGGATGGCGAGCATCGCCGGGAAGAAGGCCGGGGCCGCCACGGTGCCCGCCGACGATCTGCTGCCCGACTCGGAGTCCCAGCTCGCCCTCCCGCCCTGGCTGGCCGACCTGCTGCCCGCGCCGGTGCCGCGGGGAACGGTCGCGGTGCTCTCGGGTGCCCGGTCGCTGTTGCTGAGCGTGGTGGCCGCCGTCACGGCCGCCGGTGGCAACGCCGCAATCGTGGGCCAGCCGGACATCGGGTTGCTGGCCGCCGCGGAGATGGGGGCGGATCTGAGCCGGCTCGCGGTGATACCGGATCCCGGCACCGATCCGGTGGAGGTGGCCGCGGTGCTCGTCGACGGCATGGACCTGGTGGTCCTGGGGCTGGGCGGGCGCCGGGTGCCGCCGACGCGGGCGCGGGCGGTGGTGGCCCGCGCCCGTAACAAGGGCTGCACCCTGCTGGTCACCGGCGGCGATTGGCAGGGGGCCCCGACGCGCCTGGCCGCCCGGGTCTGTGGGTATGAGATCACCGCCGAGGGCCGTCCCGGATTCGGCCGGATCGGCGGGGTGCGGCTGCAGGTCAGCGGGACGTGCGCGGGACGACGGGTGACGACTCCAGCGCGAGCCGGGTAAATACCGTGGTAACCCCTTCTGGTTCAAGGGTTTTGGCGATCTGGTGCATGGATTGGCCGGCGGTCGCGGCGGCGACGGCCGCGGGTCTGTCCGCGACCGCCCCGATCGCGGTCACGCTGGCCAATCGGGTGATCGCCTGCTCGTCGGCCGCCCGTGCCGCGGGGGTGCGCCGGGGGCTGCGGCGCCGGGAGGCGGCGGCGCGGTGCCCGCAACTACACGTCACCGCCGCCGACGCGGACCGCGACGCCCGCTTCTTCGAAGCGGTGATTGCGGCGGTGGACGACCTGGTGCCCCGCGCCGAGGTGCTGCGTCCCGGCCTCCTGGCGTTGCCGGTGCGCGGAGCGGCCCGCTATTTCGGGTCCGAGGCCACCGCCGCCGAATGCCTGATCGATGCGGTGGCCGCCGCCGGCGCCGAGTGTCAGGCCGGGATCGCCGACCGGTTGTCCACCGCGGTCTTCGCGGCCCGGGCGGGCCGGATCGTCGAGCCGGGAGGCGACGCGAAATTTTTGTCGGTGCTGTCCATCCGCCAACTCGCCACCGAACCGAGCCTGTCCGGTGCCGGCCGCGAAGAACTGACGGACCTGTTGTGGCGGATGGGGATTCGCACCATCGGGCAGTTCGCCGCGCTGTCGCGCAGCGACGTGGCCTCCAGGTTCGGCGCCGACGGGGTGACCGCGCACCGGTTGGCCTGCGGCGAGCCCGAACGGCCGCCCTCCGGGCGGGAGCCGCCCGCCGACCTCGAGGCCGTGCTGGACTGCGATCCGCCGATCGACCGGGTCGACGCCGCGGCATTCGCCGGGCGGTCGCTGGCCGGCAAGCTGCATCAGGCGCTGATGGACGCCGGGGTGGGATGCACCCGGCTGGCCATCCACGCCGTCACCGCCAACGGCGAAGAACTGCACCGGGTGTGGCGATGCGCCGAGCCGTTGACCGAGGACGCCACCGCCGATCGGGTGCGCTGGCAGCTTGACGGGTGGTTGAGCAGCCGCACCGCGCGGAGTCCCCGTCCCACCGCCGCGGTGACGCTGTTGCGGCTGGCCGCGGTGGAGGTGGTCTCGGCCGAGGCGTTGCAGTTGCCGCTCTGGGGCGGCCTGGGCGAGGAGGACAGGCTGCGGGCCCGCCGGGCGCTGGTGCGGGTGCAGGGCCTGCTCGGTCCGGAGGCGGTGCGAGTGCCGGTGCTGTCCGGCGGGCGCGGCCCGGCCGAGCGCATCACGCTGATCCCGCTCGGCGACGAGCCGGTGCCGCGGGCCGATCCCGATCTGCCGTGGCCCGGCCGGCTGCCCGAGCCGTCGCCGGCGGTGCTGCTGGACGACCCGGTGGAACTGCTTGACGCCCAAGGGAATCCGGTACGGGTGACCATCCGGGGGTTGTTCTCCGCCGACCCGGCGCGCATCGTCGCCCATGGCCGGGACGAGCGGCTGTGCTGGTGGTCCGGGCCCTGGCCGGTCGACGAGCGGTGGTGGGATCCCGACCTGGCCAAGGGCCGCACCGCCCGCGCCCAGGTGTTGCTGGAGAGCGAGCGTGCGCTGCTGCTGTGCTATCGCCAGCGGCGCTGGTATGTGGAGGGGGGTTACGAATAGCGTTGTTATTGAGCGTATTCGACGCGCCGCAACGCGTCGGGGGTGAGGTCCTTGAGCGAGGGATACCCGTCGACGGCCATGATCAGGTCCGCTTCGGCCAGCAGCGAGCGCAGGACGTGCACGATGCCGTCGACACCACCGACCGCCAGCCCGTAGGCGTACGGGCGACCGATCCCCACGGCGGTCGCCCCCAGGGCGAGCGCCTTGATGATGTCGGCGCCACCGCGCACCCCGGAGTCGAACAGCACCGGCATCCCGTCGGCAGCCTCGACCACCTCCGGCAGGCAATCCAGGCAGGGTAGCCCGCCGTTGGCTTGCCGCCCGCCGTGATTGGAGCAGTAAATGCCGTCCACGCCAATGTCTTTGGCGCGGCGCACGTCGTCGGGATGGCAAATGCCCTTGACCATCAGCGGCAGGCTGGTCTCGGCCCGCAGCCACTCGAGGTCCGCCCACCGGAACGGGCCGCCGAAGATCGGCAGCTTGCGCACCGCCGCCTCGGTGGCGTCTTCACCCCGGCTCAGGTTGGCGCGAAAAACCGGGTCGCTGGTGTAGTTGGCCAGGCACCCGCTGGGCACCTGCGGGTAGTTCCCGCCGCTCAGGTCGCGGGGTCGCCAGCCGGTGACCCAGGTGTCCAGCGTGACGGCGATGCCCTTGAAGCCGGCCGCCTCGGCCCGGTGCACCAGGCTGGCGGCCATCTTGCGGTTGGGTGGCGTGTACAGCTGGAAGAACGCCGGGGTGTCACCGAGCTCGGCGGCGAGGCTTTCCATCGGGTCGGCCGACAGGGTCCCCACGAAAAACGGCACGCCGGTGCGAACCGAGGCCCGCGCACAGAGCATGTCCCCATGCCCGTCGGGGTCGCACACCCCGATGACGCCGATGGGTGCCATGAAGATGGGCGAGGGGAACCTGATGCCGAACAACTCGACGGACATGTCGCGCTGCTCCGGGGCGATCCCCATGCGCGGATACAGGCCCCACCGCTTGAAGGCCGCGCAGTTCGCCCGCTGGGTGTGCTCATCACCGGCGCCGCCGGCCACATAGCCCAGCACCTTCGGCGTCATCGCCGCCGCGGCCTTCTCCTCCAGCTCCTCGAACCGGATCGGATACTGCGGCTGATTGCCGTGCAGCGACTGGTCGTACAGCTCGTTTTGATACTCGGCGAAGGCCATAGTCGGGGCTTTACCCCCCGCTTCGCCCACCAAACGAGGCTCAGTACCGCCCGAAGGCGATGGCCACGTTGTGTCCGCCGAAGCCGAACGAGTTGTTGATGGCGTACTCGTAGTTGCCGGGGCGGGGTTTGCCGGCCACGACGTCCAGGTCGATTTCGGGGTCGAGGTTTTCCAGGTTGAGTGTGGGTGGGACGACCTGGTCGCGCAGGGCGAGCACGGTCAGGATGGATTCCACGGCGCCGACCGCGCCCACCGAGTGGCCCAGGGCGGCTTTGGGGGCGTAGACGGCGGCGTTGCCGCCGTGGGGGCCCAGGGCGTTGTTGATGGCCTTGGCTTCGGCGACGTCTCCGACGGAGGTGCCGGTGGCGTGGGCGTTGACGTGGCCGATGTCGGACGGGCTCAGGCCGGCGAGTTGGATGGCGCGGCTCATGGCGTGGCCGGCGCGTTCGCCGTTGGGGTCCGGGGCGACCATGTGGTAGCCGTCGGAGGTGATGCTGGCGCCCATGATGCGG